>WGAX01000220.1 GCA_015494595.1 Nitratiruptor sp. | reverse complement strand
GGGTGAATAAAAAAGCTGGGCGTGCCGGTGGAAGCAAATGTTGCTGCAATTTTGCTGCCAACCAGCCCGCTTTTGCCAACACCTGTAACGATAAGTTTGCCTTTGAGGTTGTAGATAATCTCTACTGCTCTATCGATATTGCTATCAATGCATCTTTTTGCCTCTTGCAAAGCCTCAGACTCAATATCCAAAACCTCTTTTGCAATCTGTTTAAAATCCATCTTCTATCCTACATAATAAAAAGAGTCGGCACAATTGTTGGATACTTCTTATATTTTCTAAAAATATGTTTGCGCACTACCTGCCTAAAATCATTCTCCAGCTTTTTGGGTGTCTCTACAAGATCTGGCTTATTCATCAAAAACTGCTCTAACAAAGAGCTTATCTCTTGCTCAAACTCTTTATCTTTTTTGTCAGCCACCAGACCAAAGCTGCTCACTTTTGGCTTGCTGATAAACTTCTTGGTATCTTTTGAGATCTGCGCAATAATAATGACAATTCCTTCAGTTGCCATTTTTTGCCTATCAATCACTACATCGCTCTCAATCTCTTCACCCAGCTGGTTATCGATATAGGCTTTGCCTGTGCGCACACTTTTAACCTTTTTCATATATTTTGGGGTTACCTCTATCTGATCTCCATCACTCATCAGATAGATATTGCGCTCGGGAATGCCACACTTCATAGCTGTATCTTTATGCTTCATCAAGTGGTTATACTCTCCATGCACAGGCAGGAAAAATTTTGGCTTAGTGAGGCGAATCATTAGCTTTTGCTCCTCTTGAGCAGCATGTCCCGAGACATGAATCTCGCTAAAGTCTTGATAGGCTACAGTTGCCCCACACTTTTGAATAAAGTTGATAAGGCTTGAGACACTGCGCTCATTGCCAGGAATCGCTTTTGCTGAGAGAATAATCGTATCGCTTGGCTTGATTTTAACATGGCGATGCTCATTGGTCGCCATGCGATACAAAGCACTCATTGCCTCGCCTTGACTGCCAGTAGTGACAATCAAGATCTCATCATCTCGATATTTGCCAAGCTCATGAGGCTCAATAAAGATATTTTGTGGCAATTTTACATAACCAAGCTCCATTGCAATATCGAGGTTTTTCTCCATAGATCTGCCAATGATGCAGACCTTTCTATTGTATTTGATCCCGTGCTCGATAGCTTGATATACTCTGTGGATATTGGATGAGAATGTACTCATCAATACCCTTCCTTTAGCCCGTGAAAAGAGCAGATCAAATGTGGGACCTACGCTTGCCTCCGATTTGGTAATGCCTGGATTATGAGAGTTGGTAGAATCACTCATCAAAAGCAAAACACCTCTCTCACCATAGTAAGCAAGCCTATGCAGATCTGCAGGATAACCATCGATTGGAGTATGGTCGATTTTGAAATCTCCTGTATGAATAATGGTGCCAGCATCTGTGGTAATTGCCAAAGATGAAGCATCAATAATAGAGTGGGTCATATGCATCCACTCTACCTCAAAATCGCCAATTTTAATGGGCTTTCTCTTCTCTACATAACGAAAATAGCTCTTATATTGACGAAGATTATGCTCATCAAACTTGTTAGCAATCATTCCAAGAGGCAGAGGTGTACCGTATATTGGAAACTGCATCTCCTTAAACAGATAGGGCACCGCCCCAATATGATCCTCATGAGCATGGGTAATGACAATACCATGAATTTTATTTTTAATCTCTCTTAAGTAGCTAAAATCTGGTATTAAAATATCAACACCATGCATATCTTCAGTAGGAAAACTCATCCCTACATCTACTACTATAGCACTTCTTTCTGTCTCAAAGACAGTGATATTACCCCCAATCTCTCCAAGTCCTCCAAGGGGAGTAATACGCACTTTTGCATTGGTTTTGGTATTGATCTTGGGAGTGAGGCGCGATTGATGCATTCTCTCATTGGCATTAATCGCCTTTTTTATATCTCTATAAACTCCTCCGCTATAGCGTTTTTGTTGATTTTTTGGCTGGTTTTTTGCTGTTTGTTGTTGGGACTGCTTTTGCTCCATCTATCTTCTCCTTTAACATTGCATATATTTGGTGATAGATAGATGTGCTAGCTTCATGAGGTCGAATAGTGGAAGCAATCCCAAGAGTAGAGAAAATAGTTTCCAGAAATCTTTTATCGTAGTGCAATGAGAGGTTTTTGAGCAGTTTTTTTCTTGGCTGCGAAAAAGCCCGCTTTAAAAACTCCATAAACTCTTTGTCTTTAAGGCTTTTTCGTTTTTGTATAAGCAGCACTGCCGAATCAACCTTTGGTGGTGGAGAGAATGCTGCAGGTTTCACACTGCATACAATCTTCACATCCCCCACACTTTGTGCCAAAATACTCAGTGCTGAAAATTCCCGCTCCCCCTCTTGCGCACTAAACTTTTTTGCCACCTCTTTTTGCAGCATTACCAAAATAGTCTCACAATTTTCATCCATCAAGGCTTTGAGCACTATATTGGTAGCCACATAATAGGGTAGGTTAGCTACAAGATCATACCTTCTCTCTACAAGATTTTGCTTCCAATACTCTATGACATCTGTGCAGATGAGTTGCAATCTTTTATCTTTAATCTCTTTTGCAAACTTTTTATGCAAAAGATGACATAGAGTTGTATCGATCTCAAAAGCTATCACATCTTTGATTTTTAATAGCTCTTGTGTCAAATCACCTAATCCAGGCCCAATCTCTACGACTATATTATCGCTCTTGGGCATCGATTGGATGATTGTATCAAGAACAACTCTATCTTTTAAAAAGTTTTGACCAAACCGTTTTTTCGCTTTAACTTGCAAAATTGCCCTTATGTTAGCTTATTTTCACTGAGAAACTGCTAAAATATAACGCTTTTTAGCAAATATGTCAATATTTTTTAAACACACTTACGTTCAACCAAAACTTTAAAAGAGATAAACAAAAGAAGGCAAAAAGATAATTTCTACACTACTTAAATTTTTTTTGAACTCCCACATTCCACTCCAAAGCTTTGCAACTTTTCCTTAATTGGGCAAATGTGGCAAAGAGGCTTTTTGACTCTACAAATAGCTTGTCCAAAAGAGACAAGAATCTGATTGCATCCTATCTTCTTCTCATCTGGCACCAACTCTTGTAGTTTTTTATCACACTCTTTAGCATCTTTAGCTATACCCCAAAGCTTGCACAGCCTCGCAATATGTGCATCTACTGCGATGCAGGGCTTACCAAAAGCCTTTTCCAGTACAATTTTTGCCACTTTTATCCCTACCCCTGGCAAACGCATAAGCTCTTGGAGGTTGTCTGGCACTTTACCATCATATTTTTGCAAAACTATTTTTGAGAGTTTTAGAATATAGTCCGCTTTTTGCTTATAAAAACCTACGGGATAGATCGCCTTTTGAATTGTTTCATGTGAAACATTTACCATCTCTTGAGGAGTGCTGGCTATCTCAAATAATCTATGAGCTGCAGCGTATGTTATCTCATCTTTTGTGCGAGAGCTCAGCAAAGCTGAGATGAGGATCGTATAAGAAGTTCTAGGATATTTATACTCTTTAGCAAACCTTGCAGCTGGAGCTTGCCATTTGGGGTACTCTTTTTCCAAAATTTCCAAAATTTCTACAAATTCATCTTGACGCATAATATTGTATAATAGCAAAAAATCTCAAAGGGAGTAGATGCAAGAATTTTTTGCAAAAAGAATCATTCCCTGCCTCGATGTAAACAAAGGGCGCGTAGTCAAAGGCGTCAATTTTGTAGGGCTCAAAGATGCAGGCGATCCTGTAGAGGTTGCCAAGCGATACAATGAAGAGGGAGCAGATGAGATCACATTCCTTGATATTACAGCCACCTATGAGGATAGAGAGACCATTGTGCATATTGTAGAAGAGGTGGCAAAGGAGGTGTTTATTCCTCTCACTGTTGGGGGAGGTATTCGCAGGCTTGAGGATATTTACAATCTTTTAAATGTGGGTTGCGATAAAGTGAGTATCAACTCTGCTGCAGTCAAGCGCCCAGAGTTTATCGATGAGAGTGCCAAGCGTTTTGGGAGTCAATGTATCGTCGTTGCCATCGATGCCAAGAGGGTAGGCAATAGCTGGAATGTATTTACTGCAGGGGGGCGCTATGATAGCGGTAAAGATGCAGTTGCTTGGGCAAAGGAGGTGTATAATAGAGGAGCGGGAGAGATTTTGCTCACAAGTATGGATGCAGACGGCACAAAGGCTGGATATGATCTGGAGCTTACCCGCGCTATTAGTGAAGCTGTAGATATTCCTGTGATTGCAAGCGGTGGAGCTGGTACGATGGAGCATATTAAAGAGGCCTTTACTAGAGGCAAAGCCGATGCAGCCCTAGCAGCCTCCATCTTTCACTATAAAGAGATTGATATTATAGATCTTAAGCATTATCTTAAAAACGAAGGGATACCGGTTCGCTTATGATAGTATGCGCTGGAAAGACAGAGCAGTTTGATTTTGCCCATCCTATTGGAGTAGGGCTTATTGAGAGTGCTATAAATCTTAGCAGGCTTTGCCTCTTTGATAAGCCTGAATTTTTGCTTTTTATTG
>WGAX01000219.1 GCA_015494595.1 Nitratiruptor sp. | reverse complement strand
ACTTTTTTGTAGCAGTAGTACTCTTTGGTGCGCAGTTGCTTTTTGGGTTATTGGCTGCTATTCAATTTTTGTATCCAGACTTTTTGTTTGGCATTTTGGATTTTTCGATCAACAGAATCGTGCACATTAATGCACTTGTAGTATGGCTGCTTTATGCGATGATAGGTGCGGTGTACTGGCTACTGCCTGATGAAGCCGGTATTGAAGTAGTAGGGGTTAAATTAGCAAACTTGGCTTTTTATATTCTTACGGCTGCAGTAGCAGTGGTTGTAGTGGTCTATCTTTTAGTTCAAGTAGGACCTGGAAAAGAGAGTACTATTTGGTTTATTACAGAAGGGCGTGAATATATTGAAGCACCACGCTGGGCTGATATAGGTATCGTTGCTGTGGTTTTAGTGTTCCTTTATAATGTATATGCCACAGTTATGAAGGGAAAACACACAGGTATTTTGGTTGTATTGATGGCGGACTTAATTGCGTTGGCAGGTCTGTATCTAGCTGGAATGTTTTATACAGATAATATTGCAGTTGATCAATATTGGTGGTGGTGGGTTGTTCACCTCTGGGTTGAAGCAACTTGGGAAGTGTATGTAGCAGCTGTTGGCGGCTATATTCTTATCAAAACCCTTAACGCCAATAGAAAAGTGGTGGAGATGTGGCTATGGATTGAAGTAGCCATGATGTTTGGATCTGGTATTCTTGGGCTTGGTCACCACTATTTTTGGATTGGTACACCCGAGTATTGGTGGGAAATTGGTGCGCTTTTCTCTGCACTTGAGCCAGTGCCGCTTGTAGGTCTATTTGTGCATGTACTCTATGACTGGGGTAAAGAGCGAGGAAAAGGCAATACCATCAAAAATGTCCCAGCGTTTGCTTGGCTTACAGTTGAAACCTTTGGTAACTTCTTGGGTGCAGGTGTATGGGGATTTATGCATACTCTTCCTCAAATCAACCTCTACACTCACGGAACACAATGGCCAGCAGCACACGGACACTTGGCATTTTTTGGGGCATATGTAGCTATTATGATTGCTGCAATTTATATAGGTGTACAAGGAAAAGCCGGTCTTAAAGAGCTTAAAATGACAAAGGCTGGCTGGTGGGCAATTACGCTTATTACCGTTGGTGTGCTTTTAATGACTGTAGCATTGACAATTTCAGCCTATGTACAAACAATGGTAGAGCGTGGTATGTATGGTGCCACTTGGGAAGGCTTCTTTGTAGCGCAAGCTGATCAGTGGTTTGTGCAAGGTATGGGTTGGAGATTGGCGACCGGTATTATGGTTATTGTTGGGTACATCTTTTTGGTATATGATCTTCTTACTTGTACAAAAAAACAGCCAGCAGAAGTGTATGAAGGAGCTACAGCTACGGCATAATAGCCGTAGCTTATCATAAGCTATTTTTAACAATGTAATGAGTAAAATTAATTAAAGGAGTGATTATGATAGAGCCTTGTACTGATGTAGTGTGTAGTTTCTGGTCAATTCTTAATCAAGGACCAATGACACTGACTATTACGCTTCATACTCTCATTGTATTACCGATGGTATGGATCTATTTTGATGAGAAGAGAAAAATGGAGCAAGGTGACATTCCAAAAGAGTAAGAGTGTCTTGAGATAGGGGAAGGGGGAATACCTTATCTCTAAAAAGGAGCAAAGATGAAGCTAAAGGTTGGTATTAGTATAGCAGTAGCACTGGGGCTTGCAAGCTCGCTAATGGCTGGGGATATAACACTCACAAAAGAGGAGATGAAAAAGGCAACGCAGATCTATTTTGATAGATGTGCGGGTTGTCACGGGATGCTAAGAAAAGGGGCGCTTGGTCCAAATCTTCTCCCTAAAAAAACAAAAGCGATGGGAACAGAGACCCTCCAATATATTATTTATAACGGAACACCGGGTGGTATGCCAGACTGGGGAGCAAGCGGTGAGTTGACAAAAGAGGAGACTGAATTGATGGCAAAATTTATTCAGTTGCCACCAGTTGCTCCACCAGAAAAGTCTATGGCAGATATGAAAAAGAGCTGGAAAGTGCTTGTGCCACCTGAAAAGCGTCCTACGAAGCCAGAGACCAAAAGAAACTGGGAGAACTACTTTGGCGTAGTGCTCAGAGATGTGGGTAAAGTGGCAATTGTGGATGGAGATACAAAAGAGCTTGTAAGCATTGTACCATCAGGTTTTGCTACACATATCCTTAGAACCTCTAAATCTGGCCGTTATATGTATGCAATTGGTCGTGATGGTAAAGCAAGTGTTATTGATCTATGGATGAAAAAGCCGCAAAATGTTGCAGAAATTCGCGTCTGTAACGATGCTAGAAGTATCGATACCTCAAAAGCCAAAGGGTATGAGGATGAGTATGCGGTAGTTGGATGTTATTGGCCTCCTTCAATTGTAACGCTTAAAGGTGATACGCTTGAGCCAATCCAAATCGTATCTACTGCAAGCTATACTTATGATACAGGTGAGTTTACAAGAGAAGCGCGTGTTGCATCAATTGTGGCAAACCACCACAAACCTGAGTGGGTAATCAATGTTAAAGAGACTGGTCAGGTATGGCTTTATAACTACTCTGATCCTAGAAACCCACAAATCCATATGCTTATGGCTGAGAGATACCTACACGATGGTGGATGGGATCTTACAAAACGCTATTTCCTTGTAGCTGCAAATGCTAGAAACAAAGTTGTAGCAGTTGATACGAAAGAGGGTGAAGTTGCAGCAATTATTCCAACTGGTGGTGTAAAACCTCACCCAGGAAGAGGCGCAAATGTGAACCATCCAAAATATGGTCCAATCTGGTGTACAGGACATATTGGAAGTAACGATATAGTATGTATTGGTACTGATCCAACATACCATCCGCAGTATGCTTGGAGAGTTGTAGCTGATATGCATTTGCCAGGTGATGGTGGTGGTAACCTCTTTATCAAAACTCACCCAGCTTGTAAATATATTATTGCAGACAGACCAGTCAATCCAGATAGAAAACTTCAAACTCAGCTCTATGTGATTGACAAAAATAAACTCAAAGTTGTCAAAACTATCAAAATTCCAAGAAAGTTTGTAAAAGAGAGAACTGTTGAGGTCAATGGCAAAAAAGTCAAAGTAAAACCAAGAGGACCAGTGCATATTGAGTTTAACAAAAATGGTGACGAATTTTGGGTAAGTGTATGGGGTAATAAACTCGTACCAAGTGCGATTTTGGTGTATGACTCCAACAGCCTCAAACTCAAAAAAGCAATTACAGGCGATTGGGTACGCACACCAACCGGTAAATTTAATGTATTCAACACAAAATATGACATCTACTAAAAAGAGGGGGCTAAGCCCCTTCTTACTACAATTTGTGTAAAATAGGTAGAAGAGTAAGAAGTGCTAAGTGTAGTAGCTTAGTAGTTCTTGCTCCTCAAAAAGGAGCTAGAATGAGAAATATCTTTTTACTTTTAAGTGCTCTCTCTTTTTTATTAGCTACTCCTCTTATTCACGAGTTGGAAGCAAAATCAAATAAGCAGAGTGGTTATAATCTCTATTTTAAATACTGCTCTATGTGTCATGGAAAGCAAAGAGAGGGAGTCTCTGCCCCTCCACTTCTGCCAAATTTCATAAGAAAGCTCAGCGACAAAAAAGTGCACGATATTATTAAAAACTCTCTTCCTCAAACGCTTATGCCAAAGTTTTCTTTTTTAAATGATGAAGAGATAGATAAAATTATTGCGTATTTACGATCTCCTGCAAAAGGGATTAAGTGGAGCCAGAAAGATATAGAAAGAAGTAAAAAAGAGTTTAAAAGAAAAGGTAAAGATCTTCATATCCAAAATATTGAAAATGTAACGCTTGTGGTAGAGCGTGGAGCAAACAGCGTATGGGTAATGGAAGATGATAGAATTTTAGATCGATTTCATTTTACAAATGTTCACGGGGGACTTAAGTATACTCTCGATGGTAAAAATTTCTATGTCCCTACGCGTGATGGTTGGATTGGACACTATAGCCTACAGCATGGAAGGCTTGAAAGTAAAATTAGAGCATGTGTAAATTTGCGCAATATCTCTTTGAGCCGTGATGCCAAATACCTCTTTGCAACCTGTTTGTTGCCTCAAATGGTGGTGGTTTTTGATAGAGAAAAACTTACTCCAATCAAGCTCTATCCAGTAGATGGCAAAATCAGTGCACTCTATGAGCTTTACAGTAAAGATGAGGCAATCTTTACACTGCGCAACAAGCCACTTCTGTATAAAGTAGATACCAAGACACTAGCTTTTCAAAGCTTTACACTGGATAAGCCCATTGAAGACTTTTTTATCGATCCCTTTGAAGAGTATATCATCGGTACTACGCGCCATGGCAAAGATTTAAGAGTCTATAATATTGACACTCTTAAAGAGGAGTTTAATGCTTCCATTGAGGGAATGCCCCATCTCTTTAGCGCTACCTATTGGTACCGTGAGGGTAGGTTCTACTTTGCAACGCCTCATCTTCGCAAGCCCTATGTAACCGTTTGGCAGATGTATGACTGGAAGCTGGTAAAAAAGATCAATATAGGAGGGGATGGCTTTTTTGTGAAAACCCATCCTCAAAGCCAATATCTTTGGATCGATAATGGCACAGATGAGCTGGTTTTGGTAAATAAGAAAGATTACTCCATACAAAAAAGAGTACCAAGAAAAGGCAAGCAGTATATCCATACAGAGTTTAGTGGAGATGGGAGATTGGCCTATTTAAGTATTTATGAAAGGGATGGTGATTTACTGGTATGGCAGACCGATACCTTCAAAGAGATAAAAGATTACAAAGCCAATGTGCCTGTAGGTAAATATAACTTTATTAATAAAAACCGTATCTTTTACCCCAGACTCTTTGGGCTCTCTATTTTTAAAGAGAAGTGTTGGGGCTGCCATCACCAGACAGCTATGGCATTTGGTCCTCCATTTAGCCAAATTGCCAAAAAGAGAAGGCGCGATGAGATGATTGCACAAATTCTTGATCCTCAACATACCTATAAACATTTAGGTTACAGAAGAAATGCAATGCCAGCTTTTAAGCTCTCGCCAAAAGAGCTCAAAAGTATAACAGATTATATTATGAGTTTTAAGGATAAGTAGTGTTTAGACTCTCCAATTTTATTAAAAGTACCTTAGAAAATAGAGCATCACGCCAGTTGGACGGAGCTATTTTGATATGGAATTTTACCAATCGCTGCAATCTCAACTGCCTCCACTGCTACTCCAAAAGTGGTCTTGATGCTGTAGATACATTAAGCACCCAAAAGATTCTCTCAACCATTAAAGAGCTCAAAGAAGCTGGAATTAAATTTGTTATCTTTAGCGGTGGAGAGCCTTTAACACGAAAAGATATATTTGATATAGCCAAAGCTTGTCAAGAGGAGGGGATTGCTACATATCTCTCTACCAATGGACTCTATATAAATCCTTCTAATGTACAAAAGATTATAGATACCTTTAGCTACATTGGTATTAGTATCGATGGTAATGAGGAGATTCACGATAGATTTAGGGGACTTATTGGCTCCTATAATAAAAGTTTACAAGCAATTGATCTTATTCATCAGCATAAGGGTAAAGTGGGAATTCGCTTTACTATTACCAAAGAGACTAAAGATGCCTTAGCACACATTTTTGAGCTAGCAGAGAGTAAAGGGATCAGTAAAATCTATATCTCCCATCTAGTATATAGCGGTAGGGGATTGGATAATTTAAAGATGGATTTAACTAAAGAGGAGCGTAAAGAGGCAGTAGATTTTATTATAGAAAAAGCTTTTAGCTACTATGAAGAGGGCAAAGAGATCGATGTAGTCACAGGCAATATGGAGATGGATGCTGTATACTTTTTGGATAAATTTACCAAACGCTATCCTCAGTATAGAGAAAGACTTTTGCAAAAATTGCGCCAATGGGGGGGAAATAGCGCTGGTAGAAATTTAGTCAATATCAATAGTGAAGGGGATGTAAAACCAGATCCCTTTTTTCCTATCAAGATTGGTAATATTTTTGAAAGGAGTTTTGCAGATATTTGGCTTGATCAAGAAAATGAGCTTTTGCAAAAGTTGCGCACCCATCCAAGAAAGATTAAAGGTAAATGTGCAGAGTGTGAGTTTATTGAGATATGCAATGGGGGTAGCAGGCCAAGGGCGTGGGCAGTATATGGAGATTTGTGGCAAGAGGATCCTAGCTGTTATGTGAAGGAGTGAAAATGCGTTATATATTAATGATCCTTGTTGTACTTATAAGTTGTTTACAGGCAAAAGAGAAAATTTTTGTAGTTGAGCGAGAAAATAGCGCTTTAGCTGTTATTAAAAATGGGAAGCTCACAAATGAGATAACCGATATGCATAACTGCAACCACGCTGTGGTGAAGTTTATCGGTAATGATGGCTATATGATTACGCGAGATGGCTATTTGATTAAATTTGATCCCATCAGGGAGTTTAAACGCAGCAGGGAGGTAAAAGCGAGCAAAAGTGCTATTGGCTTTACACTAGCAAAAGATTTTATAGCAGTAGCAAATTATGCTAATAAAACGGTAGAGATTTTTAACAGACATTTACGACTCTTGCAGACAATTAAAACAGGCTCAAGAAATGTGGGTATTAAAACCTATAAGGACTATCTCATCTTTGCAGCAATGGATAAAGATGAGATATGGGTAATGAAAAAAGAGGTAAAAAAGATTCCTCTTCGCTGCGTTACTCCAGATGGTAAACCGATGTATGAGATCCATATCTCTTTTAAGCCTTTTAAGATTATTAAAAATGCTGGGCAGATGCCTTTTGATGCAATGATTAATCAAAATCTCTATGTGGTGGGATTTTTTAACTCCCCTTTTGTAGGAGTGTTAAATCTAGATACGCTAAGTTATAAGCGAGTGCCTTTAAAGTTGGAAAAGAGGAGTATGGTACTTAAAGTACCCCATTTTGGCTTTTGGTCTGTGATGAAAGATAGGTTTTTTATTCCTGCAGTAGGTGATAATAAAGTTTTTGTCTTTGATAAAGATTTTCACTATATTGCCACTATTGAAGTAGAGGGTAACCCTGTCTTTACATCCCTTAGTCCTGATAGAAAATATTTAGCAGTCACTTTTAGCGGCAAGAAATTTCCTATTGTACAGATTATAGATACCAAAAGCTTACAGGTGATAAAGCGTTTTGATTTTGGAGGTATGGTGCTGCATGTACGATGGAGTAAAGAGAAGCCCTTGCTTTACATCTCCAATAATGGCGATAGCAAAGTGCTGGCTTTAGATACTAAAAAATGGCAAAAGGTATGGGAAGTAGCAGTACCAAAACCATCTGGCATATTCACCTATTACTACTAAGATAAGGATAGTTATGGGCAAAGTCTATCTTACAGGAGCAGGTCCTGGCGATATAGAGCTTTTGACACTCAAAGCTGCAAGAGTGATTAAAGATGCTGATGTAATTATTTATGATAGGCTTGCCAATCCCCAAATTTTACAAATGGCAAAGAGCGGTTGTAAATTTATCTATGTTGGTAAAGAGGATGGCAAACATATCCTACCCCAAAATGAGATTAATCGTGTCATCTATGAGGCTGCATTAGAGCATAATGTGGTAGTGCGGCTTAAGGGAGGCGATCCTTTTGTATTTGGCAGAGGAGGAGAGGAGGGAAAATATCTGCGCGAAAGAGGTATAGAATTTGAAGTAATTCCGGGTATTACCTCTTCTATTAGTGTGCCCGCTTATGCGGGTATTCCTGTAACGCATCGAGGTGTAAGTGTAAGCTTTAGGGTAGTTACTGGTCACGAAGCTCCTAATAAAGAAGCTAGCCAAATTCCTTGGGAGAATTTCAAAACAGATGATACCATTGTCTTCTTGATGGGACTCCATAATCTTGACAAAATTGCTAAAAAACTGATTGAGATTGGCAAACCCAAAGACTTCCCTGTAGCCGTCATTTCTAAAGGTACGACTCCAGAGCAAAAGACTGTGGTAGGAACGCTTGAGAATATTTATGAAAAGGCAAAAGATCTTCCAACTCCTGCTTTGATTGTAGTTGGTAAGGTGGTGCTGCTTCGTGATGAGCTTAACTGGTTTGAAAAAGCTTCTCATACAGAGGCTATGGAGGTATAATTTTTTCTTTTAAGATTTCTTTGTATAAAATGTCACAAAAATGCCACACCTATTACTACTATATCCCATAAAAAGGCTCTCTTCTCTCTTCGGTAGTTTTTTATAAAAACTTAAATAGCTCTTACTCTTTATTAAGAAAGCTTGTATAAAATTAACTCTATTTAAGAGTCAAATAAGTAAAAATCCTATATAATTTTTTTAACGCCCAATTAACATAAAAGGAGGATTTAATGAAGCGAGCATTTAAGCGGCTGCTTAGTCTTGCTGCTGCTGTTGGACTTGTTTCCACCGCTGCAAGTGCACAAAGTGAGCTTGAGAAGATAATGAAAGAGCGTGGACTCACGCAAGATGATATTTTGGCTGCAGCCAAAACCTATACGCCATCAGGTGGACGAGATAAGTATATAGTATTTAGCTCAGGTGGTCAATCTGGTCAAATTATGGTCTATGGTGTGCCATCAATGAGAATACTTAAATTCATCGGTGTCTTTACTCCTGAGCCTTGGCAAGGTTGGGGATATGATGACGATACCAAGAAAGTGCTTAAAGAGGGATGGTATCGCGGTAAGCCAATCACTTGGGGAGATACGCACCACCCAGCAATCTCTGAGACAAATGGTGTGTATGATGGAAGATGGCTAGCAATCAACGACAAGGCAAATCCAAGAATTGCTATTATCGATTTAAAAGATTTTGTTACCAAGCAAATTGTCGTTAACCCAGTATTTAAATCTGACCACGGCGGCGCATTCTTTACACCAAATAGCGAATATATCCTCGAAGCGTGCCAATATGGTGCTCCATATGATAACAATTACCACCCAATGGAAGAGTATGCTGATGTTTATCGTGGTGGGGTGACTTGCTGGAAATTCGATCACGAAAATGGACGCATTATCAAAGATGAGTCTTTTGTCATTGAAATGCCTCCATATATGCAAGACCTCTCTGATGCTGGGAAAGAGCTTAGTTATGGATGGGGATTTACCAACTCATTCAACTCTGAGATGTATACGGGTGGTATTGAAAAGGGACTTCCGCCATTTGAAGCGGGGATGAGTCGTAACGATACGGACTACCTGCATGTGTATAACTGGAGAAAGTTAGCTGAGCTAGCAAAAGATCCCAAAAATGTAAAAATCATCAATGGAATGAAAGTTATTCCTATCGAAGTGGCTGTTAAAAATGATTGTCTATTCCTCATTCCTGAGCCTAAATCTCCACATGGTGTGGATGTAAGTCCAGATGGACGCTATATCGTTGTGTGTGGTAAACTTGATACCCATGCTACGGTGTATGATTTCAAAAAGATTATGGAAGCTGTAAAAAATCACGATTTTGCCGGTAAAGACCCATACGGTATACCAATTATCGATATGAAAAAAGCGATGCACTGTCAAGCAGAGCTTGGCTTAGGACCGCTTCACAACCAGTATGGACCAAAGTGGAAAACAGAGGGTGAGATCTATACATCACTCTATGTTGATAGCCAAGTTGTCAAGTGGAACTATCTCACATGTGAAGTTAAAGATAGAGTCAATGT
>WGAX01000218.1 GCA_015494595.1 Nitratiruptor sp. | reverse complement strand
TGAGAAACCAACCAAAATATAGTCTTTTTAAAAATGCTCGCTATGCTATTGATGGAGTTATAGAGTGCTGGAAGAGTGAAACCAGTTTTAAGATTGAGGTTATTTTGTTTGCTCTTTTTAGCACTGCTTTTTGGCTTATACCTCTACATCTTCTCTCAAAAGTGATTTTACAAACTTCTCTTTTTATTCCTTTGATTGTAGAGCTTCTCAATAGCGCCATTGAAAGAGTAGTAGACCTAGCTTCGCCAAATATCCATCCCCTTGCCAAGGGAGCAAAAGATGCGGGGGCTGCTGCAGTTTTGCTTTCGCTTTTTTTGACGCTAGGGATTTGGATTGGGGTAGCGTGTTATGAATTTTTATAAAATTGTGCTATAATAACGCTCACGGGGCATTAGCTCAGCTGGGAGAGCGCCACGCTGGCAGCGTGGAGGTCGCCGGTTCGAGCCCGGCATGCTCCACCAATTACTCTGCAAGTACTCCAAGATTTTTAATCTCTATACTATTGCCTCCTGTCGCAATAAATGAGCTCATCTGTCTGTGCATCTCAACAGTTACATCTGGCTCAGTTGGTCTAAGAAGTGAGCTATGCTCACCTACACTAAATTTTGCATAGTAAACCTTTTTTGGCAGATGCACAAATCCCATCTCTAACGGTATAGAAGATGCTCCCATAACTTTAAGAAGAGGCTCCGTTCCACTAAGCGGCGCACCTACCACACTATTTGGAATAACTTTGTCATCAAGTACTTCAAATACGAGACTTTTCTGTTTTATACCGACTCTTTTGGCATAATTAATAGGATCGGCATCATCTATCAGTGTTTGGGAGATAAGTGTATATCTTTGAAAGGCTTCACTTCCTGGAATGATACCATTTGCTGCAAGGGCATTTTTGATTGGATCGCCAAAAGTTTGCGAATTCATTAATAACTCGATTATACCGCCCCCCGGATTTGCCAATACAGCAGTATTAAAAGTTTTGTTTGCCAGATATGCAAAAGGCACCATAGCACCCAATGAGTGTCCCACATAGGCAACTTTTGCAGTATCAAATTTCACTCCTACTGCATCTTTAAGCGCACTACGCAAAGCACTAATATCGGCTACACTTTGGAGCATATTATCTTTTGAGATGGCAGGATTTACAAGATTGATATAGTGCGATCCTGAGCAATCTGGTTTGCCATCTGGCTGTGTAGCCAAAACATTACACTGCTCATCCTCTGTAAAGTAATCGATTCCAAATGTTCTCTCATACGGAGTTGCAAGCGGTGACTTAGGATTTGTAATACCATGCAGGGGCAAATCGATAGCAACTGCAGCGTAGCAGATTTTTGCAAAGCTCTCAGCCACTGCCAAAAGGTTGGTGCGGTTTTGCGTGATACCGTGCTGGAAAATCACCACTGGCCAACCACTCTCTGGCATTGGGCAACTCTTTGGCACAGATGCCAAGACAGGAATTGTTACTTGTTTTGTCACTACTGGTTTGCCATTAACTATTTTCATAGTTTTTTGCAAAGGCTCTAAAGGATCTTCTTTGCTAGGGACTCCCAAATAGTAGGGCACATTTGATAGCACTCCTACATACATTTTGGCACTGCCTTTTAAAGAGCTTACATCTTTACCGCTTTGAGCCAACATATCTTTTGAGCTCATTTTAGTATCTTGTAAAATCAGTTGAGATTGATAGTTTTGCTGGCTTAAAGCTTTGGCAACTTTACCAATAGTTTGAGTTTTAAATCCAAACACAAGAGCTACACTTTTGCCATCCATATTGGTAGCTTTGAGTAGCTGATGGTAATAGGGACGCAAAGCAGCAATCTTTTGGAGTGTAGCACTATCAAGCTTATTTGCATACTTTTCCAAAGGCTCATCACTATAGAGCAGATACCCTATTAGATCTGGAGTTACTCTACTGTTTTGCAAATCCAAAACACCACGCTCAATGACTACGACATAGTGACTATTGCCATCAAGAGGGACTTTTGGCAAGATAACTATACTGTTGTCTTTGGTAACAAAGCTAAAATCCCTCTCGGCTTGCAACTCTTTTTCTACTTTAACAGCCATTGGCAAAGGGGAGTTTTGCACAAATGTATAAGCGACTTTATAGACTTTGAGCCGATCATAAAGTGTGCGGGGATCGATTACGCTATTAGTTGGAATAACGATAGGAGAAGTAGTAGAGAAGCCATCAAGCCGATTGAGAGATCTTATCATTGCAGCTTGCGGAGAGTTTGGATCGTAAGCTATATTGATCGTTCCATCGGCTGGCTCCTGGGGAGTTGGCAAAAAGAGCAGGTCGTTTGGAAAAGGGATATGAGAAAAATCGTTTAAAAAGTGCTTTTTGCCTACTTTTACAACGCTATCACTCCCACCACACCCAACAAAAAACAAAAAAGCAGCTATTCCCACAAGAGTCTTTTGCCACATCATATATCCTTTTTTAAAAATATTACAATTACACCTATTATAAAAGGATAAAATTAAATCAAACTAAAAGACTCCTGTGGGCATCTAGCTATGCAATATCCATTGCACTTGCTGGCTTCTCTTCTACAACTCTTACATCTTGAGCATCTTTAGAGATTGGTACAATTTTTCTCCTACTTACCCATCTGCTAGGAAGCTGTATCTCCTGGCCTCTAATATGAATAGTAGTTGGTGCAATCTTCTCTTCATAACTAATCTTTACACCCCACACTTTATTGCCAAAGCGATTGGCAAAGTAGCCTGGTCCCTCTACTTTAAGGTTCCGATAATGTGCTGGCAGATAGATACGCTTTGCAAATTCTCGTTTGCGTTTGGGATGGTAATATACCAGCCACACTACTTTACCGCCGTCTTTATAACGAATCTCTGTAGGAATATAGGAGAGTGATTTTTTCTCTTCATCCAAAATTTTAAGCACCTCCTCTGCACTTAAATCCCCCATATCCTCTTGGCTTAAAGCCTCAAAATAGAGCTCCCATCCATTTACAAAGGCTACCATATTGGCTAGAGTAACAGATCGCTCTTTCTCTGCAATAAGAAGCGCATCAATAGCTGCTAAAATACCCTCATCAAAAGCTTTGGCAAAGCTTTTAAGATAGGGTAAGGTCGCAAGAATATCCACGCCTCTTTTAAGCTCCTCTAAACACTCTTTCTCTTCACACAGCACCATAGCCTTGCGAATATCACAAAACTCTTTGCGTAAAAATTTTAAAATGTCTATATCTTGCTCTAGACTCAAACCCTCTTCCAACTCCTCTATCACCTGCTTGGGAATCTGCTTTAACTGCTCATCAATATCTACATCTTTGCGCCAGGGAGTATACTCTTTGTCAAAACCTCTATATTTGGCAACAATATTTGCCTCTTTGACTGTTACTCTATTCT
>WGAX01000217.1 GCA_015494595.1 Nitratiruptor sp. | reverse complement strand
TTATACTCTATCCCATCACCTCTATATTTGTTTACCTCATAGCAAAAGAGCTTTTTGATAATAAAGTCGCCTTTTATAGTGCTCTTGTCTTTATCACTTTACCGGCAGTTTCTATGAGCTCGCTTATAATCTCTACCGATGTGGTGCTGCTACTCTTTTGGAGTATGAGTCTCTACTTTTTCATTAAAGCTATCAAAAGTGATAAAACCCTCTACTGGCTGCTAGCTTCAATTAGCGCTGGAGCTGGACTTTTGAGTAAATATACTATGATTCTGTTTTTGGTAAGCATCTTTTGCTACCTCTTTTTAGATGAGCGCTACAAATACCACCTTACCAATCCAAAACTTTATATAAGTATCATTATTGCAGCTCTTATCTACTTTCCAAACCTTGTATGGAATGCTTCACACCACTACATAACTTTTGTGCATACCAAAAACTTAAGCGGCATTGAAAAGAGTAGCTATCTCCATTTTAATAAGATGCTAGAGTTTTTGGCTTCACAGTTTTTGGTATTTGGTCCCATCTTTTTTGGAGTATTTCTCTACCTCCTTAAATATATTACAAAACCAAAATATCGCCTGCTTTTTTGCTTCTCTTTGCCATTTTTAGCTGTGATTACTTTGCAGGCATTGCTCTCCAAAGCTTTAGCAAACTGGGCAGCGCCTACATATATAGCAGCCACTATTTTAGTTACTGCCTACCTCATCAACAAAAAAAGAGTGCTGCTTCTAGGCATTATTATCAATATCCTTTTGGCTCTGCTGTTTTACCACTACCACGATTTAGCCAAGGTTTTAGATATTGAGCTTACCTCCAAAACAGATCCCTATAAAAGGGTTTTAGGATACAAAGAGCTAGCCAAAAAGCTACAGCCAATTACTGAAAAATATCCCAATACTAAGCTGCTTTTTGATGAGCGCACCACAATGGCTGAGATGATCTACTATCTTCATCCCCACCCTTTTGATGCACAAATTTTTAATCCTGAGCACCGTATCGCTAGCCAATACCACCTGACAAAAGATCTCAATAACTATCTACACCAAAACTTTATCTATATAACCAAAAAAAATCTCTCTAATGCTCTTCCTTACTTTGGCGCTATTAAAAAGATAGCCACCATAAAGATTAGACTCTATAAAGATTATGCAAGGGTATACAATATCTATCTAGCCAAAAATTTTAAGGGATATTGATGTATATAGCTCTTATTACACTCCTTGTCTGCCTCTTTTTCTTCTCTTTTCCTCAAATCGATCTTTTTGTTAGCTCTCTTTTTTACCATAACGGCTTTTATCTTAAAAATACACTCTTTGCAACCACTATCTACAAACTTACTATTATTATCATCGCAACTTTTGCCATTGGACTAATAGGACTTTTTTTATATGAATTTGTGAGCAAAAAAGAGTATGTGCAAAAAAGGGTCTTGGTGTATCTTCTGCTCTCTCTTATTCTAGGCCCAGGTCTTATAGTCAATGTAGTGCTCAAAAACCACTTTGGACGGGCAAGACCCAGCCAAATCAAAGCCTTTGGCGGCACCAAAAAATTTACTCCAGCAGGGGTCATTGCAAGCCAGTGCCAAAAAAACTGCTCCTTTACCAGCGGCCACGCAGCAGCAGCCTTTTACTTTCTATCTCTTTTACCCCTTATTAAAAGAAGAAAAGCACTTTTTGCTACCATTATTATACTCTGGGGTAGCTTGGTTGGATTTGTTAGAATAGTCCAAGGAGGCCACTTTTTGAGCGATGTGGTATGCAGCGCTTTAATAGTCTATTTAGTAGCAAAAATTTTATACTATCTGCTTTTTGAAAGGAAAAAGGATGAAACTCTCAGTAGTTATTCCGGTAATGAATGAAGAGGAAAACATTAAGCCACTTTTCAAAGCTTTGCGAGAGGCTTTACAGGATTTAGATTATGAGCTGATTTTCGTAGATGATGGCTCTACAGACAAAACGGTAGAAAGAATTAAAGAGGAGGCCGATAGCCGCACAAAGCTGATTGTCTTTAACCGCAACTTTGGTCAAAGCCTTGCAATGGCTGCAGGGATTGAGGCAGCCACAGGCGATGTGATTGCCACAATTGATGGGGATTTGCAAAACGATCCAAGAGATATTCCTTTGATGCTAGAGAAGATGCAAAAAGAGGGGTGGGATGTGGTAGCAGGTGTAAGAGCCAAGCGCCAAGATGGACTTGTGCTAAGAAAGATTCCTAGCAAAATTGCCAACTGGATCATTAGAAAAAGTACGGGTGTGTATCTAAGAGACTACGGCTGCACACTTAAACTTTTTAAAAAAGATGTCGCCAAAAATTTGGGGCTTTATGGGGAGTTGCACCGCTTTATTCCGGTTTTGGCAAAGCTTTATGGAGCGAAAATGACAGAGATGGATGTAAGACACCATCCAAGGCAGTTTGGCCAGAGCAAATATGGCATTGGCAGGACTTTTAAAGTCATTAGCGATCTTTTGCTTATGCTCTTTTTTCAAAAGTATGGCACCAAGCCAATGCACCTTTTTGGTACGCTTGGCTTTATTATGTTTGGTTTAGGTATGCTTATAGATCTCTATCTTTTTGTGCTCAAGATTTTAGGCCAAGATATTGGAGGCAGACCACTGCTTATTCTTGGCGTAATGCTTACTCTTGGAGGTATCCAGCTAATAACTACTGGATTTTTGGCTGAGATTATGATGCGCACCTACTATGAAGCGCAAAACAAAAAGCCTTATGTAATCAAAGAGATCTATGAAGGTGGCAAGTGAAAATTGTCAAAAAGCGCCTTATTACTTTTGCTAAAGTGCTGCTATCTCTTCTCTTACTTGGCTTTGTACTAAGCCAGATTGAAATAAAGCAGCTCTTCAACACAATAAGAGATCTCAATCTTTTCTATCTCTTTTTAGCTTTTATATTTTTTAACCTCTCAAAAATTCTTAGCTCCATCCGCCTCAACTACTATTTCAAAAATTTAGGAATCTATCTAAGGGAGCTTAATGCTTTGCGGCTCTACTATGTAGGAATGTTCTACAATCTTTTTTTGCCAGGAGGTATCGGAGGAGATGGGTATAAGCTCTATCTGTTGCAAAAATATTTTCAAAAGGGGTATAAAGATATTATAAAAGCTTTGCTACTAGATCGCCTAAGCGGCTTAGTAGCCCTTATAGTTTTAGCAGCAGCTCTTTGGCTTTTTAGTAGTTTTAGGCACTTTTATCCTCTCACGATCTTAGCTATCTTCTCTCTTGTTTTTGCCTACCCCATATTTTTTTACTTTTATATAAGATATTTTGCTCTCTTTTTGCCAAATATTGCTCTTACTACTCTGCTAGGAGTTGGCGTGCAGCTATTGCAACTCCTCTCTGCTTTAATGATTACACTCTCTTTTACAACATCTTTACCAATTATTGACTTTTTAACCCTCTTTTTAATCTCTAGCGTAGTGGCAGTGCTGCCATTAACTATTGGAGGCGTGGGGGCAAGGGAGTTTACTTTTTTATATGGTCTTAAAATCTTACATCAAGATCCATCTATTGGAGTTGCTTTTAGTCTGATCTTCTTTACTATTACGCTACTTGCCAGCGCTTTTGGTCTGCTTTTTGTGCACAAGCCTTTAGTTGCTAAACCTCTCAAAAAGGTATAAAGCCCCCGCTATAAGGCTTGCTATAAAAATTGCAAAAAGTAATATTTTCAGCCAGCTAT
This sequence comes from Nitratiruptor sp., assembly GCA_015494595.1. Classification (GTDB taxonomy): domain Bacteria; phylum Campylobacterota; class Campylobacteria; order Campylobacterales; family Nitratiruptoraceae; genus Nitratiruptor. The sequence continues at coordinate 21,163 of WGAX01000217.1, read as the reverse complement.
AGGGTCTCTCACCTTCTACTTTGCCATTAACCCCATCAATCCTATAATCATACTTCTCTCCCCTCCACTCAATACTGAGTCTATACATTGGAGCTAAAAGATACTCCATCTCTTCATCATAATACTCTCTTGTGTAGTGGTGGATTCTTTGCAAATCTCCGCCAATATCTGCCCTAATTGCCATCTCAATTCTAGCAATCGTCTGCGCTTTTGCCCTTTCAAAAGCCAACAAAGAATCAATTTGATACTCTTTTGTTACAAAACCACTTAAAAAGCGCTCATCAAACTCCTTTGCCTCTTGCAAGGTAAATTTATGCCTTACATACTCATCTTTTATAACAACCTCTTGCAAATCCCTAAAACTTAAATCCACACTCCCACTTGCAGGATACCAGCGCACTCTTCTCTCATTCACCACTCTTGCTCTGCCGTTGATATAGCGAGTAGTTTGGACATAATAAACCTCTCCCCTCTCACCTGTATAGCGCACAAAGACTTTTGTAGCAAACAGAAAAAGAGGCAGATAATACCCTTCTAGCTGGCTAGCTCTTTTATACTCTTTCACAAAAGCACTTGGAGCAAACCAGAGATTTTTGATATGCTGATGCAGTCTTTGCAGAGCCTCTTTATGCGTGAGCTTAAAGGGAATAACAGCTAATGGCTTGGGTTTTTCTAAAAACTCTCCCAAAAGAGCAGTTTTGCAGTAAGGACAAAGGGTAGCAGCCGCATCACTGCTAAACTCTGCCCCGCAGCTAACACAGCTATACTCTTTTTTTTGCAACGTGGGCGTAAAGCGCTGCAATGGTTTATAGCGCAAAGCATAGGGAGGTTGAGAAAATTGCTCCTTATAGGAGCAGTAGTGGCAACGAAGCATCCCAGCTTCATAGCGCAGATCTGCCCCACATCCTGGGCAAGTAATCTTTTTACTCTTTATCTTCATCTAACTTTGGAGGGACTTTTTTAAATAGATCGCCTATTACTTCACCAGCCTTTTGCCAATCCTTCATCCCCTCTTGCCACACCAGTGTATCTGATGTAAGGATGCCATCTTTTATGAGTTTGAGCAAAAAAGTTTTATCAAAAGGACCCTCAGGCTTACCATCTTTTGCTATATAAAACTGCTCCTTTGGCAGAGGCGGAGGAGATTGAAACATCTCTTTGGCTGCATACATCCCAGCCCCAAGACCTACCATCTCTGAAGCACTGCCACCTTTAGCAATACCTTCAGCACTCTTATAGCGCAAGAACTCCTCCATATCGCCAATTACACTCATTGAGCTTCGCTCATCCAACGCCTTCTCCACCTCTTTTGGCAAAGAGAGATTTTCAATAAGGAGCTTCTCTAGTTTTAATCCATACTCCTCAAAGTATGGCTCCAAAAGCTTTTGGATCTTTTTGCTTAAAGTATCGTAATGTTTAGCCAGCTCAACAATGGAGATTCCGCTGTTTGCCACAACTTGAGGCAACTTTGTAACAATCAGATTTGCTAATTGATCCTTTATCTCATCAGTTGTAAAGTAACCGTCCGTACCCACAATCTCTTTGATAAACTTCACAGGATCCACTACTCTTATCTCAAAGGTGCCAAAAGCTCGAATCCTCACCGGCCCAAAGCGAGCATCATTGATAATAATTGGGTGGCGTGTACCCCATTTGAGATTGGTAAAGCGCTTAGTACTTACAAAGTAGATCTCGGCTTTAAATGGAGAGGCAAAACCGTGATCCCAATGCTGCAAATCTGTAAGAATTGGCAAATTTTTGGTCTCTAGCTCATAGGTTCCAGGTCCTAGGACATCTGCAATCTCTCCTTCACTCACAAAGACAGCCACTTGTGAGGGGCGCACAATCAGCTTTGCACCATACTTAATCTCATTACCATAGCGATCAAAACGATAGACAATAGTATCACCACTATCATCAAGCCACTCAATAATATCGATAAACTGTGATTTGATCCAATCAAATAGCCCCATTACCACCCTCTTTTTTGCGTTTAATCTCTAAAAGCGCCTCTTTAAGCTCACTCTCAAGCTTTTTAAGCTCCTGCTCTGCCATTTCTCTCTGTTTTTTTCCCTCATTAGCAATTTCTAAGGACTCTTGCAGCGTCTCAATAAGAGTTTGGTTAGCCTTTTTTACGCTCTCTATATCAAATACGCCTCTTTCTACCTGAGTTCTTACCTCTTTATTTGCCATTTTGAGTGCTTCTGCATTCTTCTCTAATAGCTCATTGGTCAAATCTGCCGAGGCTTTGAGAGATTTTGCAGCATCGCGCGAGCGAAATACCGTTACTACTTGAGCCAACTGGTTGCGCCATAATGGAATGGTATTGACTAAAGTAGAGGTGATTTTGTTGATAAGGGCTTTGTCATTTTCTTGAATGAGTCGTATACTAGGAAGGGCTTGCATAGCAACTTGGCGTGAGAGTTTGAGATCGTGCACTCTTCGCTCTAAATCGTCTCGGAAGTCTTTAACTTCTCTAAGCATCTGCACATCCATCATCTCTCCGCTCTTTGCCCTCTCTTCATACTCGGGAATAGTTTTACTCTCAAGCTCTTGTAGCTTCTCTTCTGCTGCTTTAATGTAGAGCTCTAGCTTTCTAAAGTAGTCTAGATTTGCCTCATATAGTTTCTCCAAAGCTACAATATCTTGCGTAAGTTTTGCTTTATGTTTTTCCAGCTCATTGGCAATAAGCTCAATTTGATCTTTTACCTGCTCATACTGCTGCAGGGTCTCTACTATTGGAGAGGTAAAGCCCAACAGCTTCTTCCACCAAGGAAGCTCCTCATCTTTAAGCTCATCAACATTAAATCCTCTAATAGTTAGCACCATCTTATTGAGCGTCTCTCCAGCCTCTGCAATATCTTTATTCTTCACTCCTTCAATCATTGCATTCGAGATCTCATCTAGCTTCTCTTGTGCTTCTACTCCATAATAGATGATAGAGTTTCGATCCTTTAAATCTAGCTGCTCTTTAAGCTTTTGCACCAGCGCCTTTTCATCCTCTGCAATGGGTGCTAATGGCTCAGGCTCTTTTTTAACTACTGCCTGCTCTATTGCCTCTTTTACTTTTGTCTCCATCTACTCTCCTTACTCATTGATTTGAATTTTTAGACTATCGATCTTTATATCCAGATCTGTTTTGCCTTTTTGTACAATTTTAGCTAACTCTTTATCAAACTTCATCTGTACGCTATCCAACAGCTCCTCCATCTCTTTTAGCTCTGCAGGAGTCAACTCTTTTTCTACCTTCAAATAGCTCTTTGTCACATCCTTAATCGCATCAACATAAACTACCAAAAACTTTCTTAATTCACTTATATATTGGGGCTTTTTCTCCAGCTCCTCTACTATTGTATTGGCTCTTTTAAGAGTTGCAAAAAGTTTTCTTCTTAACACATAGTTAGAGATGTTTTGGGCTAGAGCATCAATCTCTTTTAAGCTCTCTTTTGCCTCTTGCAGCGTCTGCAAAGCCACCTCTACACTAAAATCCTTGCTCTGTGGCACTTTATCCTCTCTTGGATCAAAACCATACCACAAATAGTAGCCCACAAAAGCAACGCTGGCTAAAAAGAGCGCTTCCAAGAGATTATCCAGTAAAAGTGCCGTAACAAACACAGCCAACGCCAAAACCACTGCTGCTAAAAATTTATAAGGCATCTTAGGGGCTTTTGCAAAGTGTGCCATCTTATACTCAAACTCCTGTGCAAATCCTTTCTTACTCAGATACACAGCTGCCAAAAAAAGCCCAAAAGAGAGGCTTGCAGCAAAAAAGGCTTTAAATTTAAGCCCAATAAGTGCCATAATCATTGAAAGAAAAGGGGGAATAAGAAAGAGATAGAGTAAAACTCCTAAAGTTTTAGTGGTTTTGACAAATTTTGGATTGTATCTTCGCGCTACTGCCATATTAGCCCTTTAAAAGATAGATAAGCGGATACCAGCTCACAATCCCAGCACTTAGCATCAAAAACAAAAATCCCAAAACTTTCTTAAATGTCTGCACCTGCCACCTTTCCATCAATAATAACTCTCTCTACTCTGCCCTGCAACTCCTCATCTCTATAAAGAGATGGAGTAGAGACTCTTTGAGTGCTATGAGGATTAAAAACTATCAAATCCGCCCTTTTTCCCTCCTCTATTTTTCCATCTGCTTGAATAAAGCAGGCAGGATTGGTAGCACAAAGCTCTACAACTTTAACTAAAGAGATAATACCGCTTTGTACCAATTTAGTAAAAAGAAGCGGCAGATAGTAAGCAATTGCATCTATACCAAAACTAGCTTCTGCAAAGCTTCTATCTTTATTGATTAAAGATTTGGGAGAGTGCAACGACGTTAAGCAATCGATTTGGCCCTTTTGCAAAGCCTCTAAAAGCCTTTTTCTCTCACTCTCTTGACGCAAAGGTGGAGAGAGTTTTGCAAAGGTGTTATACCCCTCACAGGCCTCATCGCTAAAAAGTAGATGATGGATAGAGACCTCTGCATAGCAGCGCTGACTTTTGGCAATAAGCTCCAACCCTTTAACAGTAGATACACTCTTAAAAAGCACAGGCACCTCATAGTAGTCGCTAAACTCAATAACCCTTGCAATTTCACTAATCTCCTCTAATCTGCTAATACCTCCAAGCCCTAAACGAAAAGAGACCTCCCCCTCCTCCATCACACCCACATCACGAAATACGCTATTTTTTGGCTCAATCTGTAAAGGAATATTGTGCATCTTTGCATACTCAAAGACTCTAGCTAGCAGATACTCATTCACATCTGAAGCGCTGAATATACCGCTAGCCCCCTTTTTAAGTAAAATGGCTATTTCACTAAGATGCCCCTCATCCTGTAAAGCCAAAATAAGAGGATAGATCTTTAATGGAGTCTTTTGAGATTTTACAAACTCCAAACTAATCTCATCACATATAGGAGGTTGCAGGTGGGGAATGAGCCCCACTGCGCTTACACCCCCCTGTAAGGCATTTTGTGAAAGCCTAATAAAATTGAGGCTATTGACCTTCTCATCCAAAAGGCGCACGTTAAGATCGATAAGTCCTGGCAAAAGGTAGCTGCCCTCAACATCTAAAACCTCATCACCACTTAAATTGGCGCCAATTTTACTAATTTTGCCCTCTTGAATCTCTACATCACCCTCTACTACTCCATTAATTGTCACAATCTTGGCATTTTTAATAAGCATATTTAGCCTTTATCTCTTGAAGCTTTGCCAAAAAGACCTTTGGCACAGCTGCTCCAACAAGTGCTCTAGTAAACTTTTTACCGCTTTTATCCAAAAAGTAAAAAGTGGGTGTGCCATAGGCTTTAAGTCCCAACTTTTTAGCCTTGGAAATAGAGAGCTTTAAAGGAATAAAATTAGCCTCTATGAAATCTACCACATCCTCATTTTCAAAAGTCACCTCCTCCATATATTCGCACATACTGCAGTTTTTTTGAGAAATCATTACCATTATTGGTTTATTACGCTGCTTTGCCAAATTTAGAGCCTCTTTATAGTTTTGTATCCAATCAAAATCTGCCCCAAAAAGTGCTAAGGTAAACAGAAGTCCAACAACTGCTCTCATCACTCCTCCTTCAAAACGCTTTGTAATATCTGCATAAAAGCTTTGGGATCTTTATAGCCTATGATTCGTTGTGCCTTTAACTCCTTACCATTTTTAAAAAACAAAATTGCAGGAGGCCCATAGAGATTGAAATGGCGCAAAAACTTCTTATCACTTTGGCTATTGTCTGTTACATCCAAGCGTAAAACCTCAAAATTTTGCATCATCCTTTGTACTTGGGGGTTGGAAAAGGTATTCTCCTCTAACTCTTTGCAACTTGCACACCACTTGGCAGTAATATCAAGCAATACAGGCTTTGAAGCAGTTTGCACAATCTTTTGCAACTCCTCTAAATTTTGCACCTCTTTAAAAAGCTCTTTTTTTAAAACTTCTCGATTTGGGCTAAAATGAAGAGGCTTAAAAATACTTTTTGCTCCACTAAAAGCCCCAACCATCACAATCACACCATAGATAAAAAGTAAAATACCTAGACTCTTTTTAAAATAGCTCCACCCCTTTGCATCTTGAGGAAGAGGCTCCAAAGCCCTCAGATATACCCCGCTAGATATAAAAAGCGCTGCCCACAAAAGCATTGTAATTGCAAAAGGCAAAATTCTCTCCAACATCCAGATAGCCACCCCCAGCATTACAACACCAAAGACACGACTGACCGCCTCCATCCAGCCACCCGGCTTTGGCATAAATTTGCCAGCTCCTGTGCCAACCAAAATAAGAGGCAGTCCCATTCCAAGACTCATCACAAACAGCGCCAATCCTCCAAGCAGTGCATCTCCAGTTTGGCCTATATAGATTAAAGCTCCAGCCAAAGGGGGTGCTACGCAAGGACCCACAATCAAAGCGCTTAAAAAACCCATAACAGCTACCCCTATAAGCCCCCCTTTTGAGCCTGCCTCATCACTCTTTTTAGCTAGCTTTGTCTGCAAAGAGGCTGGCAGCGAAATCTCATAAAAACCAAACATACTCAGGGCTAAAGCTACAAAAATGAGCGCAAAAAGGGTAATAACCACCGGATTTTGCAAGGCTGTTTGCAAATTTGCACCAAAAAGGCCAGCTAAAACTCCAGCAATCGTATAAGCCACACTCATAGCCAATACATAGACTATTGAGTAGATAAAAGCCTTTTTGGTATTCATCTCTTTGGCACCAACAATTAAAGAGGAGAGAATTGGAATCATCGGAAAGATACAAGGTGTCAAAGCCAAAAGCAGACCAAAACCAAAGAAGCTCATTAAAATAACCCCAATGGAGCCGCTTTTAAGAGTGGAGGCGATAGATTGCTCTTGGGATAGCCTTTGAGTGCTACTGGCTTTAAATTGAAACTCCTTCTTTTGGGGTGGATAGCAGATACCTGCTTTATTGCAGCCCTGATAGCTAATCACAAGGTTTAAACTCTTAGCATCTTTTGGCACTGGAAGAGTAAAATGTAGCTCTTTTGTATAGACCTCTTCACCGTGTAGCTTTGTGGCAGGAGGCAGTTTTGGCACTATCTTTTTGCCATTGAGCAGGATTTGTAGCTCTTTTTTGTAGATATAGACCCCATCTGCCATTTTAAGATCTATATCTACTTTACCATCTTTATAAGATGCTTTTAATTTAAAGGCCTTTTCTACCGGCACAATATTTTGAGACTCAACAAAGCCAAAGCCAAAAAGAAACTGGATCATAAGCAGCAATGCAACTATGTTACGCATAACCTCCCTTTCAAATTAATTGGCAAAACTTGCCTTATTTTAACGAAAAACTGTTTATTATTCATCAAAAAAGGAGCTTTATGGCAAATAGATTACAAAAGGAGCAATCTCCCTATCTCCAGCAGCACCAAAACGATCCAATCGATTGGTATCCCTGGAGAGAGGAGGCTTTTCAAAGGGCAAAAGAGGAGAACAAGCTTATATTTTTATCTATTGGTTATAGCAGCTGCCACTGGTGCCATGTGATGCAAAAGGAGGTCTTTGCAAATTCTGAAGTAGCCAAATTTTTAAATGAGCACTTTATAAGTATCAAAGTTGACAAAGAGGAGCGCCCTGATGTGGATAGATACTATCAAGAGGTGCATCAATTTCTTACCCAAAAGCCAGGGGGCTGGCCCCTATCAATCTTTATGACGCCCCAAAAGGAGCCCTTTTTTGCTGCCACCTACATTCCTCTTGAGCCTAGATATGGGATGCCTGGATTTTTGCAGCTTATTAAAAATATGGTGCGTATTTATCAAAAAGATCCCAACTCTATAAAAAAGGAGGCAAAAGAGATATTGCACTACTTAAAACCTCAAAACCCCACAAAAGCGGTGCGTTTTGATCAAAGTATTGCCAAATATTTCGTGAAGGCTTGCGAGCAGTTTTTTGATGAAGTTCATGGAGGCTTTGGCTCAAAGCCAAAATTCCCCCACACCTCTACCATCAATACTCTCTTAGATATATACCGCTTGGAAAAGGATGAAAAAGCTTTGCATATGGCAGAAGTGAGCCTGCAAAATATGGCAAAAGGGGGGCTTAGAGATTTGGTAGATGGGGGATTTTGTCGCTATAGCACAGATGAGAAGTGGCTTGTGCCCCACTTTGAGAAGATGGCATATGATAATGCACTTTTGATGGAGAGCTACCTCAAAGCCTACCACACTACCAAAAAGGAGATCTATAAAAGTATAGCCTTTGAGATAGCAGCCTTTATAATGGAGTACATGCAAAGCAATGCCCTTTTTTACAGCGCAAGCGATGCAGATAGCGAAGGGGAAGAGGGAAAATATTTTGTATATGATTTTGATGAAGTAGTAGAAAAACTCAAAAAAGATGGCTTTAGCGACAAAGAGATTGAGCTTGTGATGCAAAAGCTTCAAATCACACCCCAGGGCAATTTTGAAGGTAAAAATATCATTAGAAGCGAAGAGCTTGAGCTATGCGAAACAAGTAAAAAGGCGCTGCACTCTTTAAAGAGTCTACGCAAAGAGCGTATCTATCCATTTATTGATAAGAAGATCATTACCAGCTGGAATGCGATGATGATAAAATCGCTCTTTATAGCTGCAAGAATTGATCCAAAATATCTTGAAGTTGCTGAAGAGGCTACGAAGAAGCTGCTTGAGAAAATGTATAAAGATGAGCACCTCTATCATGTAGCGCTCATCGATAAAGAGCCCACTATCAAAGCATTTTTGGAAGATTACGCCTATTTGGCAGTAGCACTGCTGGAAGGATATAAAACAACACTCAATGAGGAGTATTTAGCCACTGCTAATCTATTAGTCAATGATGCATTGACGCAGTTTTTTGATGAGGGTAGATGGTATTTTAGCAAAGGGGAGATCTGGAGTGAAGCTGAGCACAGCGATACCACCTATCCAAGCTCTGCAGCAGTGATTACTGAAGCGATGCTTACACTAGCATCTTTGGTAGATGAGAAGTATAAACACTTTAGCTTTGATACGATTGAGTTTTATAGTGAGAAAATCTATAGATATGCTCCTTGGAGCGCTAAGTTTATTGAGGATATTTTGCGCTTTTTATATCAAGATCGAATTATTAAAGCCAAAGCGCAAAATTTGGCCAACTGTAAAGAGATCGATTTTCTTCGCTACCCCTTTATTTTACTGCAAGCCAGCGAAATTGATGGCTTTATGCTGTGTGATAGCAGCAGCTGCTATATGCAAAGCCAAAACTGCCAAGAGATAGAGGAGAAGCTTAATGAGTGAAGTAGCTATTTTGGGAGGAGGATGCTTTTGGTGCTTGGAAGCTATTTTTCAAAGAGTAAAAGGGGTTAAAAAGGTAATAAATGGATATGCAGGATGCAGGCGTAAAAATCCAACTTATAAGCAGGTGTGTGCGGGTGTAACAAAGTGTGCAGAGGTGGTAAAGATTGAGTTTGATCCAAAAGTTATCAGCTATGAGCAGCTTTTGGAGATATTTTTTGGTGTGCACGATCCAACCCAGCTCAACCGCCAAGGTGCAGATGTGGGCACCCAATATCGCAGTGCTATTTTCCCACAAAACCCACAGCAAGAAGAAGCGGCAAAAAAGATAATCGAAAAACTTAATCCAAAATTTGATAATAAAATCGTTACCACCATTGAGCAAGGAGAGTTTTACAAAGCCGAAGAGTATCATCAAAACTACTTCAACACCAACCCCTATCAAGGCTACTGCCAAGTGGTAATCGCTCCAAAAGTAGCAAAGTTTTTAGAAAATTTTAAGGAGTATGCTAAGTGAAACTAGCTTTACTACTTATTATACTCTTTTTGCTAGCTATCTATAAAATCTACAAAGATTATGAAGGGGATAAGAAGCAGTTTATATTGGATGTAAGTCTACTTAGCTTTTTGCTTTTTGCAAGCTACTTTGATAAGTATCTGCGTATTGTAATGCCTCTTTTCATAGCCCATACACTACTGCTGCTTTTTGCTTGGGGGTGGTTTTATATCTATCTCTTTAAAAACAGAGAAAAGATTATCTATATTTTTGCGCCAATTATAACAATTGGCGCATTTTTTATTTTAGGCTTTTTAGAGGCTCAGTAAGGGAACTCCTCATCAATATTGAATTTACAACTAACGGTAGCTTCTTCATATCCATCAGGTACTTTTAATGTATTTCCTCCACCACTTGTCTCATTAGTTTCTACCTCTTTATACTTAATATCGGGAAAGATACATAAATAGATATACCCCTTTTCATCTGTTTTTAATTCTCTTGGTCTCAAATAGCTACGACAACCTCCATGCACTTTCTGATAACTTGTTAATAAATTGTATCCACCTTTCGTAGCCTCACAGTTATGCTCAATGCGGGTATAGGTTAAGCGCTCTGCACTATCTTTTTGATTAATAGTAATTCTCCATACACATACACTCCTATCTGCACAGGTAAACTCTTCTGGATATGTAAGACCTGTACCTTGAAGCGTCAATTTAAAGGAGTTACCTACTCTTTTATTACCCTCTGTTTTATGAATACCAACAAATATATCCTTTCCTGTCATAAACGGGGGATAGGTAACACTAAATGTAAAGGTACCATTTTCATCAACTACATAGCTGTGATCAGGACTGTCTAAACTCATAGTAGCTAATGTATAATGGATCGGATCATAACGAACTTCACTGCCTATTACAAAACTGAGCTTATCTTGAGTTTTTTGTGCTTCCTCTGCTAATACAAGCTTATTATCCTGTATATCAACAATATTCCAATTACCTACAAGCGATTTATCATTACTATATTTATTAGGAAGAATAATTAATTTATCTATACCAATAGCCACCTGCTGCAAATCGTAAAAAGAGGAGCTAAAAAGAGTCTGATACCCTCTCTCTATTTTTCCACTATAGTTACCCTTTTTAATCCCGTTATAATAAACACTTTTATTCTCATAATCTAGCGTCCCTTTAATAAACCCATCATAGTATGCAGAGGGATAGAGAATTTTAGGTGTTATCACATCCACATTATAGCGCTCAAAAGGTTGTGCTCCTCGCACATAAACTATAAATTGAGTTACATACATATTCTCTTCAGCCTTATATACCGTTGTAACAGGATTGATACTTATTTGTGCTAAAGATATATCAACAACAGAGAGAAGAAGCTTTTTAGTTACTATTTTACCATTACGCAGATACAGCCTCATATCTATTTGCGCATTTTGATGAGCTTGCAAAGGTTTTATATAAAATGTTCCACTACTTTTGCCTTTATAAAGTACAAGAGTAGGCACCTCTTGATTTTGATAGATAATTTTTGCATTTTTAACAGCAATAAAAATCTTTTCTATCTCATCCCTATTTAATAGCTCATCTGCATTTTTAAAACTATAATGTACATAATACACTCTCTTTGCAACTAAGGTTTGCTGCTGAGGCTCTAATACAATCTGCACATCTACAATTGGCGCTTTTTTAATCGTTAATGTAAACTCCTTTTTTACTGTAAAAGGAGTTTTAGCACCCAAGATGCGTACTGCTACCTCAAATCCAACACTACCAGAACCTCCAACACTTTGAGCTTCAATAGTTATACTTGAATCTTTTGGCGTATCAATTTTAACAACCCCAGATAACTCCCCATTACTATTACGAAATTTTAGTTTTGTAGAATCAAGTGATCTTATTGTGACAGAGGCAATCTTTTGCGGATCTATTTGTGCTCCATTTTTATCTACAACTTTTATAAGAAAACTTTTTAACTCCTGTGCTTGCAATGTCAAAGATTGATCACTACTTAATAACTCTATAGAGACTAAAGAGTCCAAAATTTTATTAGGTATCACAACAGGACCAAAATGCTCTTTTTTGATAGAAGTAAACTTTTTTCCATGAGTAGTTACACTATTTTGAATAATCTTCTCTCCCTTTACTACTGCCCGTTGTACATTACAAGGAGCTACAAACTGGACACCAAAATCTAGATATTTTCTATCTGTGATCTCCATTTTGGTATGAATATCTGGCTCAATATGATCTACTAAACACCCTTCTACTCTTATATCACCTTGAAAAAAGTATCTTTTTTCAACATCGCCAGTAGTAATTCCTTTATTCTCTCCTATCTCTAAATGTACTCTAATATGATCTTCTTGATCATAATAAAAATATGAGCTACTACGCTCACTTTGAGCAGTATGTGTTGTAGAAGTTACAGGAACTTTAGGAGAGTATGACTGAGCAGGGTGCTGAAAAAAAGAGAGAAAAAATGAGGTGATGGCAGCCACCATTGAATGAAACATTCTAGATCCTTTTACCTCAAAAATTTTGCTGATTGTATCTAAATTATCGTAAAAATTTTGTTAAAATTGACCACTTTTGCAATTTCTCTTCAAAACTCATTTTTTGCATCGCAGGAGATGGTGAGGGAAGGTAGAAAAAGGGATAAGGAAGATTGGAAAAGTACTTTTTATATAACGATTCAGCTTTTCTTCCTGTAAAAAAAACTGCTTTGATATTGGGATACTCTTTTAAAAGAGCAGCTATATCATTCACTTGAATATTTTTGAGAGAAGTATCCAAAGAGTTCTCTCTCTCACAGCTTTTTACCATATCCCAAAGAGCAATATGGCGGCGTTGCAAAAAAGCTACCTTCTCTTCAACACTTTTTGGCTCATTTTCATTTAAAACTCTAGCTAACAATCTCCAAAACTGATTTTTAGGATGGGAGTAGTAAAAGGAGTTTTCAAAGGATTTGATACTTGGGAAAGAGCCTAAGATAAGGATTTTTGAGTTTTGATCAATAATTGGGGCAAAGGGGTGAGTAAGAGCCATAGCCCCTACTCTACCTCTGCATCGATTACTTCATCATCTCCGCCACTCTTTTTCTGTCCAGCTCCTGCACCCGCTTCGCTACTTGCACCTGCACCTGCGCTGCCTTGCTCTTTTTGATACATAGCCTCAGCAAGTTTATGGCTCACTTGTGTAAGGGCGTGCACTTTAGCTTCAATCTGCTCTTTTGTAGCATTTTCATCTTTCAGTACAGTTTTTAAATCATTAAGAGCTGCTTCAATTTTTGCTCTCTCATCTGCACTGATTGCATCACCCACCTCTTTGAGGCTCTTTTCTGTCTGATATGCCAAAGCATCAGCTTGGTTTCTAGCCTCAATCAACTCTCTTCGTTTTCTATCCTCCTCTTTATGCGCTTCTGCTTCTTGGATCATTTTTTGGATCTCCTCTTCGCTAAGACCGCTTGATCCAGTAATTTTGATCTCTTGCGCTTTGCCTGTTGCTTTATCTTTTGCACTTACAGTCAAAATTCCGTTTGCATCAATATCAAATGTTACCTCAATTTGTGGCACACCTCTTGGGGCTGGCGGAATCCCTTCTAGTGTAAACTGTCCTAGTGATTTGTTATCTTTTGCTAGCTCTCTTTCACCTTGCAATACATGAATAGTAACGGCTGGCTGATTATCTTCAGCAGTACTGAATATTTGTGTCTTCTTGACCGGAATTGTTGTTCCCTTTTCAATAATCTTAGTCATAACACCACCAAGTGTCTCAATTCCGAGGCTAAGTGGTGTAACATCAAGAAGCAATACATCTTTTACATCACCTTTAAGTACTGCCCCTTGAATTGCAGCACCAACTGCTACCACCTCATCTGGGTTTACAGATTTGTTTGGCTCTTTGCCAAAGAACTCTTTTACTTTCTTTTGCACCAATGGAATTCTAGTAGATCCACCTACAAGTACTACCTCATTCACTTCATCTTTGCTAAGACCAGAGTCTTTGAGCACATTTTGTGCAATTGTGATAGTTTTCTCTACCAAATCTTCAATGAGACTTTCAAATTTAGCACGAGTTAGCTTTTTGACTAGGTGTTTTGGACCTGTCTGATCTGCTGTGATAAATGGCAAGTTAATTTCAGTCTCCATCGCAGAGCTTAACTCTTTTTTAGCATTTTCTGCTGCCTCTTTAAGTCTTTGTAGAGCCATAATATCTTGTTTAAGATCAATACCTGTCTCTTTTTTGAACTCCTCTACAAGCCAGTCAATAATACGGTTGTCAAAGTCATCTCCTCCCAAAAACGCATCACCGCCAGTTGCCAAAACCTCTACAACATTATCGCCAGTCTCCAAAATAGTCACATCAAATGTACCACCACCAAGGTCATATACTACAATCTTTTCTGCACTCTTTTTATCAAGCCCATAAGCAAGCGCTGCTGCAGTTGGCTCATTGATAATTCTTAATACATTAAGTCCTGCAATTGTTCCAGCCTCTTTTGTAGCCTTTCTTTGTGCATCGTTAAAGTATGCAGGCACAGTAATAACCGCCTCCGTAATCTCTTGACCAAGATAAGCCTCTGCATCCTCTTTAAGCTTCATCAGAATTTTTGCACTGATCTCTTGTGGTGTATAGACTTTGCCATCTACTTCAACAGCACAAGCACCATTTCTGTCTACTATCTCATATGGCAATCTCTTTTTAGCCTCTTGTGCTTGGGGCTCATTACACATCATACCCATAATTCTTTTTACTGAATAAATAGTTCTTTTAGGGTTGGTAATCATCTGTCTTTTTGCAGGATCACCTACTAAAACTTCCCCCTTATCTGTAAAAGCCACCACTGATGGTGTAGTATTTTTACCCTCTTTATTTGGGATAACTTTTGCCTCTTTTCCTTCATAAATTGCCATACAAGAGTTGGTGGTTCCTAAATCTATTCCCAAAACTTTGCTCATTACCGCTCCTTTGTAAATTTTTTTGTAATGTTATCGACTTTGACTAAACTCTTCTGCAACTTTTGTTGCACTATTTAGCTACACTCACCTTTGCAGGTCGCAAGATGCGCTCTTTATACTTATACCCTTTTTGAATTACTTGTACAATCTCTCCCGCTTTTCTATCAGCATCTTCTACTTGCAAAAGAGCTTCATGCAGATGAGGATTGAACTCCCCTCCCTCTTCTATCTCAATAACCTCTATGCCATTTTTATTAAATGCTTTGATAAATTGATCAATTGTTAGCTCAATCCCCTTTTTAAGCTCCTCTAATGCTGCTTGTGGATCTATCTCCTCTTTGCTTACAGCTGCCAAAGCCATATCAAGGCTATCTAGAGCCGGCAGCAAATCTTGAGCAAACTTCTCCAGTGAATACTCAATAGCTTGTAGCTTCTCCCTCTCTAAGCGCTTTTTGGTATTTTCAAAATCTGCGTGCGTGCGTAGATATTTATCCTCACACTCTGCAAGTCTTTGCTCCAACTCTTCACAGCTTGGCTGCTCCTTTTGTTGCGCTTCTTGCTTTTTCTGCTCTTTTTGCTCTTTTTTCTCTTCTTGATGCTGTTGTTGTTTCTTCATCTCTTTCTCTTTCTCCTTCTTTGCCATATGCTACTCCTTTACTAAATTTTTTATAAAGCGTTGATAATCTCTATAGAGCCTACCCATCAGCAAGACCTCTCCCCTGCGATTTTTAGGCAATTCCACATAAAATTTATAGCTTAAAAAAAGATTATAAAAATATAGCCCAGCCCTCTCTACTCCAAGCTTTTTACCACTTAAAACATAGGCTAGATGCTCTTTTGCCCACTCTTTATCCTTCGAAGCCATCTGCACAATCTCATCAATATTAAAGATATGAAACTCCTCTTTATGAAAATCTTTAATGAGCAATGCTAAACTTTTAAGTCCTAAATCACTGCAATACTTTGCTATTTCAAAAGCATTTTGTCCAATGAGACTGTGCAAAAGCTTCTCAATTTTTGCATTATATTGAATAACTAACTCATCACTTCCAAATTTAGCTATCAAAAATCTATTCTGATAGTTCTCAATCTCTTCTAGCCTCCTGTTGGTGTAAATGCTATACTCATAAAATATCTCTTCACCACCCTTTTGCATCTGCTCTATATCTTTTATATAAAAACTTCTCTCTTTTAGCTTTTGCCTCCAGTAGAGTTTCAAAGCCATACTACTAGGAACTCTACCGCTACTTCTATGCTTTTTTACCAGATACCCACTTTGGGTTAGTTGCTTAAAATAGTAACGAATAGTTGCACTGGAGAGATTTATATTTAGCCTTTTTTGCAAATAACTAGAGCTGATAGGTGCTGGATGCTTGATATACTCCTCAATCAGTCCCTCTAAAATCTGTAAGCGTTTCTCCATTTTTAGCACTCTACCAATTTTTTACCGTAAGAAATTATATAATATTGAGTGCAGTAATGTCAAGTTTATTGAGATGAAAAATTTATATAAATTCTAATACATTAAAGGAGTAAAAGAGAGCGATGAAGACATAATAAGAGGAGTTACCCTCTTATTCCAAGAGCTGCGATTACTTCTGTATATTTATCGTAATCTTTTTTCTTGAGGTATTTGAGCAACCTTTTTCTCTGCCCTACAAGCTTTAAAAGACCAAGTCTTGAAGAGTGATCTTTTTTATGCTCTTTAAGATGCTCAGTAAGATAGTTGATTCTCTCACTAAGTAGCGCTATCTGAACTGCCGGACTTCCTGTGTCACCTTCATGCTGTGCGAATTTAGAGATAATCTCTTGCTTTTTCGCCGAATCCAAAGCCATAGTAGCCTCCTGATTGGTCTCAATTTTGAAGTGACATTATAACCAAATCAAAAAAAATTGCAAATTTTACGGCTCTAAAATTTCCCACATTCTCTCAATCCTCATAATTAGGAGAAATTTAGTATAATTAAACCAAAAAGAGGATTTATAATGCTTTTTACCCGAGCGAGTGAGTATGCACTCTTAGCCCTTGTAATTATTGCCAAAGAGAATAAACCATTAGGCACAGACTATCTCTCAAAACGACTCAATATCTCACGCAGTTTTTTAGCAAAAATTTTACAAGCTTTAGCCAAAAAAGAGATCTTAAAATCCTATAAAGGCGCAACAGGCGGTTTTATGCTGGCAAAGCCTCCTGAGATGCTCTCAATCAAGGAGATAACCTCTGCGGCTGAGGGTAAAACCATCAATATATTTGACTGCTCAAGCGACCAGACCCACTGCCCCAGCAACCAGGGAGACTTTTGCACTCTCTGGCCTTTTTTAAATAGACTACAAAAAGAGGTTGATACCTTTTTAGACCAACTAACACTACAAGATATAATGGAGTAGCAATGCAGTTTTACCACCTTTCCCATACAGATTTAGACGGCTATACCTGTCAATTTATTACCAAGCAGCTTTTTCGTGATGGTTACTTTGTTAATGCAAACTATGGCGAAGAGGTTATAGTGCGCATTCAAGAAATTTTGGAAAAAATCGAAAATAGCCCCGCCCAGCAGCACTTTTTCCTTATTAGTGATCTTAATCTTAATGAAACAGAAGCCGCTTTTTTGGATGAAGCAATAAAAAAAACATCCAAAGAGATTAAACTCCAACTTCTCGATCATCATCTCAGTGGTCTAGAGACTGCTCAAAAATACCCCTGGTACCATCTTGATGCTACCAAATCGGCTTCACTTATTACTTATGAGCATTTTCAAAAAGAGAATGAGGCTTTATATCCCCTTATTAAAACAGTTAATGCAGTAGATATATGGTTGCAAGAGGATGAGGCTTTTGAGTTTGGCAAGGTGCTTGTGAGGCTTATTGAGGAGGCAAAAGAGATCAATCGTGTTACTTTTAATAATGATAATCTCAAATACAAACACGCAATGCTAGCAAAGGCAATGGAGTATATTGGCAAAGAGTATAACTACATAGCTTTAGATGAGGATCTTTGTAAAATCAAAAAAGCCTTTTTTCTAAAAGAGCAAAATGATACAACCGATAATCTTATTACCAAATATCTATTAGATCTCATTGATGAGCAAAAAGAGCGTATGACTATCTATTTTCAAGGCAAAAAAGGAATTTTAACCTATGGGATACAAAATAGCTCAATTGTGGGAAATGGATTTTTACAAAGAAATCCAAACTACCACTTTTTTATGAATGTAAGTAGCAGAGGCACATTTAGCCTTAGAGCCGATAATAAGATGGATGTATCCAAAATGGCTGCACTTATTGCAGGAGGAGGAGGTCATCCAAATGCCAGTGGAGGCAAGCTAAAGGAGTTTAAAGAGTTTTTCATTTACGATGAATTAAAATCCTTCATAGAAGCCCTATTAAAGGAAAAAGAGTGAAAACAAGATGCGAGCAAGCACAGGTTGAAATAGAGGAGTTGGCAATCCGATTAGCAGAGATGCTAGGAGCTGCTTTGCACTATGCAGGTGTACCCGAGGAGAAGATGCCTCAAGCAGTCGATGCCTATTTAGATGGAATTGATGAGCTTTTTGATAAACTAGATAGAGAGATGGGGTATGAAGAGATTATTCAAGTAATAGAGTATATGAAAAAGAAACGCCCCTCTCTTTTTAAAAAGTAGTCTACTTTTTTGCATACAAGCTAGCAAAATTTGCCCAGCGAAAGATAGGCTCCACATATCTAAATCCGCAGCTTTTTAGCATCTGTATATTCTCTTGCAAGGAATAGGGCACAAGTACATTCTCCAAAGCCTCTCTTTTTTGTGCAATCTCATAATCACTATAGCCCTGAGCTTTTTTAAAGGCAAAATATATATCTATAAGCTGCTTATTTAAATGCTTATCCTCACTTATAATCTTCTCACTCATAAAAAAGAGCCCATTTTCTTTAAGATACTCATAAAGTTTAGCTATAAATTTCTCTCTTTTTAAAGGTCTAATAAACTGCATTGTGTAGTTGGCTATAAATATATCTGCCTCTTTAAAATCATACTCTAAAATATCTGCTTGCACAAACTCTATATCTACCCCAAAAGCTTTTGCTTTATTTTGTGCCCGCTCAATCATCGGCTTTGCACTGTCTATACCTATAAGCTCCAGTTTTTTATCGGATCTTTTGGCTATCTCAATGAGAAGTGAACCGGTAGAGCAGCCAAGATCGTAAATCCTAGCCCCATCCTCCACACTTGCTACAATTAATGAGGCGATAAGATCTAAATTTTGCTTATAAAAGGGAACCGATCTTGCTATCATATCATCAAAAACGCTTGCTACACCCTCATCAAACTCAAACTGCTTTTTTATAGGCTCTTTAAAAATCTCATCTCTCACCTAAAGCCTCCTTGGACTTCCACACAGGCTTGGCTGGGCTCAAAAGCTTTGGGATCGCTCTTTGCAGTTTCTCAAAATCTTTACTACTAGCAAAACAGCTATCGATTGTGCAAGCATCAAACCCCTCATTTGAGCCTTTTTTTACCAAAATATAGGGGTAGTGAATTTTAGCAACCTTTACAAGGTAGTTTTGGATCTTTTTGGATTTAATAACAATATCTTTTATGACAACTCTTAACACCGCCTTTGTAGCGCTTGGGTAATACTGCGGATTGTGGAAAATGAGCGCAGATTTTTCATAAATGCTCTTTTTGGCAAAGCTATAGAGTTTTTTATCTCCTAATAATAAAGCTAGTGTAAGCATATCGTGATAGAGCGTTGCCAAAGCGCTGGTGTAGTAACTGTCGCTCAAATCTGCTGGTAACAAGGAGCTAAAATACCAGACTCCATCTTTATAAAATTTACTCTTTGCTTCATCAAAGAGTTTTTTGGCTAAGTCCAGATACTTTTTTTTAAACTCTACTTCATAAGCTGCTAGAAGCGCCTTGATAACATAAGCATAATCCTCTAATAGCGCCTCTTTTGTAGGGGAATTATTGAGATATTTTTGGTGGTAGAGTCTGCTGTTTTTATACATCTGCTCAAGCAAGCTCTCTAAACTCTTTAGCGCCTCATTTTTATACCTTTTATCGATCAAAGAGGCTTGAAGCTTTGCAGCTATATACATTCCGTTCCAGGCAGTAACTATCTTTTTATCTATAAAAGGGTAGTTGCTCTTTTGCGCGCGGTATTGAGAGAGAAGATGAATAATTTTCGGATCTACTCTGCCCTGTAAGAAAGGATTGGAGAGCTCTGAGTCGATATTGCCATCAGGAGTGATACCCAAAGCCTCAAGGGCTTCTTGAGCCTCTTTTTTAGCAACTCCTTGCTGTAGAAGATAGTCTAAAGTTTTATCATAGGTAAAAAGAAAATATCCCCCCTCTACGCCGTTTGTATCTGCATCGCTTGCGCTAAAGTAGAGCCCCTTATACAAAAATCTTCTATCCATCTCTTTGATACTTCTTTGCACCACTCTTCTATAAAGCTTCTTCTCTATTAATAGATATGCTCGTGTATAAAGGGCTATAAGCTGGGCATTGGTATAGAGCATCTTCTCAAAGTGGGGTATATTCCATTTTCGATCGGTGCTGTAGCGAAAAAATCCCCCATCAATCTGATCAAAAATTCCCCCCTTTGCCATCATATCAAGAGTTTTTGTAGCCATAGCAAGAGCTTGAGTGTTATGCGTAATGAGCCAAAGATCCAAAAGCAGATCTATTTTACTAGGCTCTGGAAACTTTACCCGTTTAGAAAAGCCTCCATAACTGCTATCGAACTGCTGGCTTATATTTTTTAGAGCTTTTTGAGCTAAACTTAAATCTATTTGCACCGGGACATAGCGAGCCTGCAGGGCTTCATTAACCAGCTTCAAAACAGCTTCGCCCCTTTTTGCAAGATAGGCTCTTTTGGTTTTGTAGGCTTTGGCTAAAATGGGTAAAATAGTTTTTAGCCCTTTGACTCCATACCCATCCTCTGGAGGCAGATAGGTTGCAGCAAAGAAGGGCTTTTTATCCTCACTCATAATAATTGTCAAAGGCCAGCCGCCGCTTCTGTTGTGCATCACGCTGTAAACTAGCTGATAAAACTTATCTATATCGGGGCGCTCCTCTTTATCCACTTTAATAGGGATAAAGTTTTGGTTAATAAGCTTTGCGATCTCCTCATTCTCAAAAGATTCTTTCTCCATTACATGACACCAGTGGCAGGTGCTATACCCAATAGACAAAAAGATCGGTTTATGCTCCTTTTTTGCTCTTTCAAAAGCATCTTTGCCCCAGGGCAGCCAATTAATCGGATTGTGAGCGTGCTGTCGAAGGTAAGGAGACTCCTCATCAATGAGCGCATTGGTATAGCCAAAAACCCCCACTATAAAAACAGCCAGTAGGATAACACCTCTCACTTTACCCCCTTTAAGAGGGCTTTTGCCTTCTGTATATCTTGCAAAATTGCCTCTTTTAAACCTGCTAAAGAGCTAAAATGCCTATTCT
>WGAX01000216.1 GCA_015494595.1 Nitratiruptor sp. | reverse complement strand
GAAACGGCAGAGTTGAGCCACTCGATATTACAAAAATACAAAAATATACCAAAGCTGCGTGCGAAGGGCTAGAGGGTGTAAGCCAAAGCGAGCTAGAAGTTGATGCTAAGATCCAGTTTCGCGATGGTATCACTACTGCTGAAATTCAGCAGACTCTCATTCGCACAGCTGTAGATAAAATAGATGTAGATAGACCCAACTGGACATTTGTGGCAGCTAGACTCTTTTTGTATGATCTTTACCACAAAGTAAGCGGTTTTACAGGGTATAAGCATCTAAGAGACTATTTTGAAAAAGGGGAAAAAGAGGGGCGCATTTTACCAGGACTTAAAGAGAAGTATGATTTAGATGATCTCAATGACTACATCAAGCCAGAGAGGGATCTGCAGTTTACCTATCTAGGTATTCGCACCCTGTATGATAGGTATCTCCTCAAAGATCGCAACAATAATCCAATAGAACTGCCTCAACAGCTCTTTATGGCAGTGGCTATGTTTTTGGCACAAAATGAGCTAGATTCTCAAACCTGGGCAAAGCGCTTTTATGATGTCATAAGCAAATTTGAGCTTATGGTAGCTACTCCAACGCTCTCAAATGCCAGAACTACCCGCCACCAGCTAAGCTCTTGTTATATTGGCAGCACGCCAGATAATATCGAGGGGATTTTTGATAGCTATAAAGAGATGGCGCTCTTGAGCAAATTTGGTGGCGGTATTGGCTGGGACTGGAGTAGGGTAAGAGGAATGGGCAGCTACATAGATGGGCACAAACACGCAGCCGGGGGCATCATTCCATTTTTGAAAATCACCAACGATATTGCAATTGCAGTAGATCAATTAGGCACCAGAAAAGGAGCCATTGCAGTCTATATCGAGCCCTGGCATATAGATATAAAAGATTTTATCGATCTCAAAAAAAACAGCGGCGAAGAGCGCAGGCGTGCACACGATCTCTTCCCAGCCCTCTGGATCAATGATCTTTTTATGAAACGAGTAGCCCAGGATGGGATCTGG
This sequence comes from Nitratiruptor sp., assembly GCA_015494595.1. Lineage (GTDB taxonomy): Bacteria > Campylobacterota > Campylobacteria > Campylobacterales > Nitratiruptoraceae > Nitratiruptor. The sequence goes on along the minus strand of WGAX01000216.1, from coordinate 2,341 downwards.
ACGCTCTTTGATCCGTACGAGACACCAGATCTTACAGAGGTGTGGGGAGAGGAGTTTGAGAGGCGCTATACTGAGTATGAAAAAAGAGAGGACATAACCAAAGAGCATATCAAGGCAAAAGAGCTGTGGAAGATGATCCTTCGCAGCTACTTTGAAACAGGCAATCCTTTTCTTTGCTTCAAAGATAATGCCAATAGATGCAATCCGAATGAGCACGCTGGAATTATAAGAAGCTCTAACCTATGCGTTACGGGAGATACCCGCCTAGCAACCCAGTTTGGTTTAGTCAAAGCAAAAGATCTCTACTTTAGTCAAAAGAAGATCTTTGCAACCATTGATAACAGAACTGATGGTCAAAGAGATAGGCTTGGTGTGCGTATTGCAGAGTGTATCCAGATGCACCAAACAGCACAAGAAGCTGATGTTTATCAACTTACAACAAAAGATGGCTATAGCATCAAGGCAACACTGTGGCATAAATTTTATGTGGTGCGCGATGGAGCGATTATAAAGATTCCTCTTGCCGATATTCGCACAGATGATAAACTGCTTATTCAATCTGGCTCAGGGCAGTTTGGCACCCAAGGATACTACTCCTTAGGACTAATTACGGGATTAATCGCTGGAGATGGCACTTTTGCTACCAATAAATCTGGTAATCCAGTAGCAATTGTAGAGCTGTATAATGATGAAATTGAGTTAAAAGATCTAGTTTTAGATGCTATAAAAGATATAATCGATTACGATTACAAAACCCTTACAGTAGCTAACAAAGCAGATATACAAAATAGTATGCCAAAAGAGACGCAGCATACACCAAATTCCAAAAAAATACGCTTTCAAAATGTAAGACTTGGCAAAATTTTGGGACAAAAATATAACTTTACAAAAGAGAGCAAACTACAAGTGCCAGAGTTTGTCTATCAAGGAAGCAAAGAGTGTGTCCAGGGCTATCTACAAGGACTCTTTACGGCTGATAGCACAGTTAATGTCTTGCACAATGATGGGATACCAACATTTGCTTTGCAGCTAGCCTCAAAATCAAAAAGCTTTTTACAAGAGGTACAGCTACTCCTTAGCAATTTTGGCATTAGAAGCAAAATTACACAAAGCAATAGAGAAAACAGTTTTCACTATACAACCAAAAACGGGGAGACAAAAGAGTATCCATCAGGCGAGCTTTATCGGCTCAATATCAATGGAAAAAATGCAATCAATTTTCTGTTTGAAGTAGGTCTGCTAGGTGCAAAAGCAAAAAAGGCTTTACAGGTTTTAACACAAAGAGTAGAGCTTGGTTATCCGCTTTATGGAAGGAAAAAAGAGCATTTTGAAGTAGAGATTGAAAGTATTGAGTATATTGGCAAAGAGAGCGTATACGATACTACACAGCTTGAAAACCATTCTTTGATTTTTAATGGCATAGTAACTGGCAATTGCACCGAGATTTTCCAAAACACCGAGCCAAACTACTACAAAGTCAAAGTCAAATTTGAAGATGGAAGTGTAAGCTACTTTGAAGAGGAAGAGGAGGTTAGCGTCGATGGCAATATAACCAAAAAGGCCAAGAAAATAACAAGCCTTGATAGTATCAATGGTAAAAAGGTCTTTATTGTAGAAAAAGAGAAAATTGATGGGCTTACTGCAGTGTGTAATCTAGCTAGCATCAATCTTAGCAAAGTCAATACCAAAGAGGATATTGAGCGAGTAGTACCCATTGCAATTAGGATGCTAGATAATGTAATTGATCTAAATTTCTATCCACTTGAGAAGGTCAAAAAGACAAACCTACAGACCAGATCCATAGGGCTTGGCGTCATGGGTGAAGCTCAGATGCTAGCAGAATCCAAGATTATGTGGGGAAGTGACGAGCATTTTAAAAAGATCGACGAAATCATGGAGATGATCAGCTACAACGCCATTCGAGCATCTTCCAATCTGGCAGTAGAAAAAGGCTGCTATCCACTCTTTGAGGGCTCAAAATGGAGCAAAGGCATAATGCCAATAGATACCGCCAACAAAGAGGCCAAAAAACTCACACCTGAAAGAGGAGGGCTCTTTGGCTATATTTATGACTGGAACGAGCTACGGGAGAAAGTCAAACGCGATGGTATGCGCAATGGCTACCTGATGGCAATTGCACCAACAAGCTCAATTTCAATCCTTACTGGTACCACCCAAACAATTGAGCCGGTATATAAGCGCAAATGGTTCGAAGAGAATCTCTCGGGACTCATTCCAGTGGTAGTGCCAAACTTAAGTGCTGAGACCTGGCAATACTACACCCCTGCTTATGAGTTAGATCAAAGAGTGCTTATTAAAGCTGCAGCAGTGAGGCAAAAAT
>WGAX01000215.1 GCA_015494595.1 Nitratiruptor sp. | reverse complement strand
TTCCTTTTTATTTGTTATTTTTTGAAAGATTTCAAGTCCTTACTATTTAGTTGGAGCGATGCCGTGCATTTTCCAATATTGGAGAATTTTCTCTTTTGTGCTTGCAGGAAGCGGAATATAACCAAGCTTCTTGGCAGCAGCGTCGCCGTTTCTAAACGCCCAATCGAAAAACGCAGTTACTTTTTTATTTGTTTCGGTTTTCTCTCTAGGCAAGAGGATAAATGTGCCTGCTACAATTGGGTAGCTATTGTCTCCCGGTTGCAAAGCCAATACTTGATAGAAGTGGTTTTCAGGTCCCCATGAAGCGTATTTTGCGGCAGCTTTGAAATTCTCTTCAACCGGTTTTACCCATTTACCACTCTTGGTCTGTATAGTAGCGGCTTTAAAGTTGTTTTTGAGCTTATACGCATACTCTACGTAACCGATACTATATGGGGTCTGTTTAACGAGATTTGATACCCCCTCATTCCCTTTGCCGCCAACGCCAACTGGCCAATCAAGAGCTTTTCCAATCCCTACGTTATTAGCCCAATCTTCATTCACGTGCGCCAAATAGTAAGAGAAGTTGAATGTTGTTCCACTACCATCGCTTCTATGTACAACCGTAATTTTTTTGTGAGGAAGCTTGATGCCTGGATTATCTTCTGCAATAGCCTTATCGTCCCAATATTTGATCTTGCCAAGATAGATATCCGCAACGTCTTTGTTTTCTAGTTTGAGCTGCATATCTTTGAGTTCAGGTATATTGTAGACTACGACGATGCTTCCAATAACTGCTGGAAACTGATAGAGTCTTTTACGATCGAGCTTTTTTGGCTTAAGGGGTTTATCGCTAGCACCAAAATCCACGGTTCTTGCACTGATTTGCTTAATACCACCACCAGATCCTATTGATTGGTAGTTGATCTCAACTCCAGTAGCTTTATGATATTCATATGCCCAATCATAATATACTGGTGCTGGAAAGCTTGCTCCCGCTCCACTTATCCTATCCGCCATGAGCGTAGAGGCAGCTAGCGCAGCTGTTGCTCCAAGAAGTGTGACTCTTTTAAGCATTCATGCTCCTTTTTTCGTTTTACGATGAAATAGTACGACAAAACGATTACAAAACAGTTACAAGAGCCAAAACTTTTAGTAATCAATTTGTAATCAATATTCACTATAATGTACAATTAAAAAAACATTAAAAGGCTTGCTATGCTGCGTAATTATCAAGAAAAAATCAAAAAAATTAATACGATGGTAGAGGATGTTGCCAAAAAAGTAGTCAATGCCCACAAAATTGCACTTGATTCTTATAAATCTAAAGATATAGACAAGTTCTCTGCGGTTATGGCTCTTATTAAGAGCATCGATGCTGAAGCACGCGAGATTGACAATGAGATAGTCAAAACCATTGCGCTTTTTGGACCGGAAGCAAGTGAACTTCGCGAGCTTATCGCTTATATCAAACTCACCAACGAAATAGTGCGCATAGGTGATTATGCCAAAACTTATACTCGCAATATCTCCCGCCACATAAAGAATGAAATAGAATTTAGTCAACTTGATCAATATATAATTCAACTCCATGAAGCCGCAATAGAGGCGATGCAGAGCGCATTTGCAATGCTAGAGGCAAAAACCGATGATGAGGTAGAAGATCTTTATCACAAAACGCTTGTAGAAGAGAGTAAAACTGACGATATCTTTAAACTTTTTGAAAAGGAGCTTCTCGCTAACCTTTGTAAAGATAGCGATAAAATCATCGATTACCTCAACGTCCTCTCAACATGTCGTAAAATTGAGCGCTCAGCCGATAGAGCAGTAGAGATTGCAAAACTTCTTCTTTTTGCCAAAAAGGGCGGAAAACTCGAGAGCTTCTAAAGCTCAAACCCTCTTTCTAACTCCATTCAAAAACTTCAGTTTGCATTTTGCATGGTAGCATTGAAGACATTTTGCATCATTGAAGATATTTCGTGGTAGCTGGGGGGAGACTTGAACTCCCGACCTCCGGCTTATGAGACCAGCGCTCTCACCAGCTGAGCTACCCAGCCATCGAATGTGGAGTGAAATTATAATCAATTTCACTCCGTTTGTCAAACAAAACCGCTCTTAAAAGAGATTCATGATCCCTTTGACTTGGGATGGGAGTTTATCATTTAGTCTCTTTTCAAGCTGCTTTTTCACTTCTTTTTTTGCTCTTGCTTTAAGCATTTTGCCAGCGTCTATCTTGATATTGGGATCTTTGAGTTTGCCTTGGATTTTCACGAAAACCGGCATATCTTTGATATCGATGCGCAATTTCGCATCAACAAGCTCTTTATCTAAATCCACTTTGGCATCTTTTGCGCTAATGTGTGTAAGCCTGCTTTGCATATCAAGCTGCGATATGATAGTTTTATCATCGATTGTACTGTTAAGCTCAGTCAACTTATAGATCTCTCTTGTGATATCGAAGTTTGCCATTTGCTGGAGCAAAAAGGTCATCTTGTTTGGCAAAATCCTACCATCATGCGCTTGCGCTCGCAAAGTCCCCTTTTTGGTGGCAATGTCGTATCGCAGCTTAGCGTCCATGGAGGAATCAAAAACCTTCGGATAGTAGAGCATATGCGTTAGCTGCACCACTTTGATCTTATTCACGTCCGCTTGGACTTTGTTGTTGAGGACTTTTGCTTCAATCTTACCTCCAAGGGTATTGCTATGCAGCGTTACTAAGAGATTTTCATCCTTTTTAACTTTACCTGTAGCGGTGATAGCCCCTCGCATCTTCTGCTTGGTTGCGAAATAGAGCTTGTTCAAATCATCTATCACTACTTTATAAGGCGCATCGAGGCTTATACTATTAATATCAAATTTCGCACCCTTGCTATACACTTTTGCCACACTGCTTAAAAGAGTCACATCGCTTGTTACTACACTATTTTTAATTACACTTTTATCATCCAGCGTAAATCTGATATCGGCACCTTCTATGCCAAACTCCTTGGCAAGCACCGCTTTGTCAGTCCTACCTTTTGTCACCTTGGCAGTAATATTACCAGCCAATGCCTTGGGATCGAGATTTGTCAAATAGATCTTCGCATTTATATTGCCATCCGCGAAGTGCGGCTGGTAGATCATATAGAAAATCTTTTGCAGTTTCGCCCCATGAATACTTGCCTGCAAGCTCTTTGGCTGCATCTGTGCAAGCACGAGATGATAATCAACATTACCATCGACCACTTCAGCTTTTCCTATAACATCGACCTTTTTCTTATCTCCTTTGACGCTTCCTTTGGTCTTCAGGCTTCCTCGAAGCTTTTGATTGATAAGGGGCTCTAGCTCTTCAAGCCTTGCGATATTGAGATCGTAATCTATATCAAAGTTTTGCTTGAATGGATCGAGTTTGCCAGAGGCTTGAATGAGCGTATCTTTGCCTACATAGAGCTTGATTGCAAGCGGCGAAATGCGAAACTTCTCCAACCTCGCTTTTACCGGCAGCTTTTGATTGAGCATCTGTTGCACGAAGGGCTGCAAAAAACTATTGCCACTGGCGGTAAAGATCGCCCAATACGCCATACCTACCACTATCACCACAAGCAAAAGTAAGAAACCTAAGAGCTTTTTCATACATTGTCCTTTTTTGCAATCTTTTCTTAATTATACACTTCATAGGCTGAATCTATGGAAAATTAAGAAAATAGAGCTCTCTATAAATTTATTTTAGCCTAGTATACTAAAATTTAATGATATGAACTATTTAATTTAAGCTATATTTAAGTTTTTTTACTATAAAATTTTGGCACTAAAAATAAGTGAGTGACAAAAATAAAAAGGAGGGAGCATGAACTTCAAGCCACTAGGAAACAGGGTTTTGGTAGAGAGAGTCGAAGAGCCAGAAAAAACACCATCAGGTATCATTATCCCAGATAATGCAAAAGAGAAGCCACTTGAAGGAAACGTATTGGCAATTGGCCCAGAAGTTGAAGAAGAGGGACACATCAAAGTTGGTGACAGAGTAGTTTTTGCAAAATATAGCGGCACTGACATAACGCTTGAAGGCAAAGAATACTTGATTCTTCAAACAGATGACATTCTTGGAATTTTGGAAAAATAAGGAGGTGATAGATGGCAGCAAAAGAGATTCATTTTAGCGATATTGCAAGAGGAGAGCTTTTTGAAGGCGTCAAAAAGCTAGCAGACGCAGTCAAAGTAACAATGGGGCCAAGAGGAAGAAACGTTTTAATCCAAAAATCTTTTGGAAGTCCTAGCATCACAAAAGATGGCGTTTCTGTAGCAAAAGAGATCGAACTTCCTCATACAGTAGAAAACATGGGTGCGCAACTTGTAAAAGAAGTAGCAAGCAAAACAGCAGACGAAGCTGGTGATGGTACAACGACTGCAACTGTTTTGGCATACAACATTTTTAAAGAAGGTCTTCGCAACATCACGGCGGGCGCTAATCCAATCGAAGTAAAAAGAGGAATGGACAAAGCCGCTGAGGCAATTGTGACTGAGCTTAAAAAACTTGCCAAAGAGGTAAAAGATAAAAAAGAGATCGCACAAGTTGCAACAATTTCTGCCAACAACGATCCAAAAATTGGCGAACTTATCGCTGAAGCGATGGATAAGGTTGGTAAAGATGGCGTTATCACTGTTGAAGAGGGTAAATCTTTAACAGACGAGCTAGAAGTAGTTGAAGGTATGCAGTTTGATAGAGGGTATCTCAGCCCATATTTCGTCACAGACGCCGACAAGATGGAAGCCGTGCTTGAAGATGCGTATATCCTCCTTTATGACAAGAAAATTAGCAATATGAAAGATCTCTTGCCAATTCTTGAGAAAATTGTGCAAACTGGCAACAAACCGCTTCTTATCGTCGCAGAGGATGTAGAGGGTGAAGCGCTTGCTACATTGGTTGTGAACAAACTTAGAGGCACACTCAACGTATGTGCTGTTAAAGCACCAGGATTTGGTGATAGAAGAAAAGCGATGCTGCAAGATATTGCAATCCTTACTGGCGGACAAGTAATTAGCGAAGAGCTAGGACGCACACTTGAGAGCGCAACACTTGAAGATCTTGGACGCGCTGCAAGAGTTGTGGTAGATAAAGAAAACACTACAATCGTCGATGGTAAAGGCGACAAAGCAGCTGTTGAAGCGCGTATTAAAGAGATCAAAGCGCAAATTGAAGTAACTACAAGCGAATATGACAAAGAAAAACTTCAAGAGCGCCTAGCTAAACTTGCTGGCGGTGTTGCAGTCATCAAAGTAGGTGCTGCGACTGAGACTGAGATGAAAGAGAAAAAAGATAGAGTGGATGACGCTCTTAGCGCAACAAAAGCAGCGGTAGAAGAAGGTATCGTCATCGGTGGTGGTACTGCGCTAGTAAGAGCTGCAGCAAAAGTTAGCCTTGAACTTGAAGGCGATGAGAAAATCGGTGCAGATATTATCCTTAGAGCTATCAAGTCACCACTCAAACAGATCGCTGAAAACGCAGGATTCGATCCAGGCGTAGTAGCGAACAATGTAGAAAATGCCGAAAATGAAAACATTGGTTTCAACGCTGCAACTGGCGAATATGTAGATATGTTTGAAGCTGGTATCGTGGATCCTGCAAAAGTTGAGAGAGTAGCACTCCAAAACGCTGTATCAGTTGCGAGCTTGCTTCTTACAACTGAAGCGACAGTAAGTGAGATCAAAGAGGAAAAACCAGCAGCCCCAGCGCCTGATATGGGCGGAATGGGTGGCATGGGCGGAATGGGATTCTAATCCCTTCCTCCCTTCAACCCAACAAGCATAGTGGGATAGTCTGAAGCGATAAAATCTGCCCCATTTGCTATCATCTTTTCTATATCCACTCTTTGATTCACACTCCACACACCTACTTTTAATCCCAAAGAATGAGCAAAATCGTTAGCTTTTTTAGTAGCAATCTTGTAGTACGGCAGTACCAAATCGGCTCTTATCTCCTTGGCTACTTCAATTTTGCCTCTATAGTAGATAAGCCCTGTTTGGATCTTTAGCTCAATCTTCTTTGCCTCGATAAGCGCCTCTTCAAAAAAGCTTATAATCGTGCAACGATCGACAGCTTCATATTTGAAGATTAGTTCCATCACTTGAGCAATGGTATCTGGCTCTTTAACTTCTACAAAACAGCGCCTCTTTTTGGTTTGCCTCAATACCTCATCAAAAGTGACAAAAGGCTCTTTATGAAAGATTTGAAATTTTTGCAGCTCATCAAAGCTAACCTCAGCTAGCTTCCTATCCATACCCGCCACACGTATCAAATCCTCATCATGCAGCAGCACCACCACTCCATCTTTTGTGGCTCTTACATCGAACTCCACAACGTCGCAGCCAACTCCGATCCCATGCAAAATGCCAGCAAGACTATTCTCTGCTACCTCACACCCACCACCTCTGTGAGCAACACTCAAAAAATTACTTGCCATTGACCAGCTTTTGCAAGATTGCAAGGGCTTTTTCTTGATCCTTTTTTGTTAATTTACCAGATTTAAAAAAGCGCACTCTCCCCTTGCTATCAAAGATCAAGATATTTTGCGAATTATCAGCCATTCCCCACTCTTTGACAAAGACCTTTTCGTTATCTTTCACATAGATTGTGTGAGGATACTTCTTTTGTTTTGATTTCAAGATCGCTTGCAGCAAAAAATTTGGCATCCAAGTGGCAGCCATATTCACTACTGCTATGGAGTTGTATCTATCTCTATCAAAGTTTTTCTGCTGAATAAGCTCAAAAAACTTTTCATTAAGCTCCCTTTTGTCTGGATCACTATAGACAAAAAGATAAGTTTTACCCCGTATCATTGCGGTATCAAACGCCTTTCCATCCACTCTGCTACCATTCTTTCCATCCAGCACCACCCTCTTTGGCACCTCATTTATCTGCAGACCAAAAACTATTGAAACCAAAAGTAATAGGCCAATAACTTTTTTCATTTCTCCTCCAGATACTTCTTGCGAATGGCGGGATTTGTCATATTCTCTCCTCTAGCCATCATCGCCACAAACTCATCAAAATCCACGCTTCCCTTTACCCTCTTCTCATACGCCCCAAAGCCATAATTCATGGGAGTTTTATCCCCCAATTTATACCAAGCCCTCCTTGCATCCACATAGCGCTTGGAATCGTTTGTATAGACCCAAAGCTTGATCTTTGGATCCTTATGCTTCATATACCACTTTGCCAAACAGCCTGGATCATCAAAAAAGTAGACTCTGCCACTTGGCATCACCGCCTGGGCAGTGTGCAGTTTGCCCTCCAGCTGCATCGTGCACTCCACGCACTGCACCTCACCTTTTTTGAACTCTACAGGCTTGCCATTCTTTGAGGTTTTATAAACCTCAATCTTTTCACACCCCAAAAAAAAGAGCATAAAAGCAATCAAAATATAGCGCATCTTCCCTCCTACAATAGCCAAATACCGTTTTTATAGTAATAGATCAAAGGATAGTAACTAAGCACCATTACTAAAACTATATCAAAAGCTAAGGCAAATTTTACTGAAACACTCTCACCTAGCGCTTTGGCAATAGCAGCTTTGATGGCATAGAAACTGCCTAGAAAAAGCAGCGCATAAATAAGATAGCCAACATAATAATACTCCTTTTGCAAAAGGCAAAAGGGGCACCTGTGGGTCGGCAATTCATAAATATAGGGAGAAAAGAAAACAATAATACTTAGCAGCCCCACTAACACAAAAACGACATGCAAAAACGCAAAGAGATAGATACGCCTGAAGCTAAGTACAATCGCCACAAAAGTAGTATAGAAAATAAGTGCTGCAATCTTTGGATCTATGCGCAAAATCGATGATAACGAAGAGTTTGAAAGCGGCGAAAAGAGCACTCCGCAGCAGCTTACAATCTTGCTTACATCTAGACCATTAAAAAACAGAAACTCCAGAGCCCAAGCAGCCGCAACAAAAGGAAAAATCACTACAAAAAAAGCAAACTTCTTCTTTGTAAAGCCATAATCTTTACGCCGCATATCAAAGCTATTAAGAGCCAACCAACTAGCAAAGAGATAGATATTCAAAATCTTTATTGCCATCAGCCACACTCCATATTCGTTGGAGCTCACCACCCCAGCTGCGCACATCGCTCCTGGAATGAGATTGGAGAGCTTATCAAGGGTGTAGATGAGATAAAAGAGCAAAAATATTTTGAAACTTAAAGCAAATTTGAGAATGGTTGAAGCTAAGTAGCTTTGGCGAAGGAGGCTATATTGCAAAGGGGTATCGCTATTGATATCAAAAAAAAGCGCTATACGAATGCCTGCAATCCAGGCAATAAAGAGAAAGACATTAAGCAGTGAATCCAAAAAGAGATTGATCAACACCTCAGGCAGGATAAACATGTCCCTCTTTTACCTCATAAATCCTATCAACCGCTTCCACATCCAAAAACCTAGGATCATGTGTGGCCACAACAATCGTTTTGCCCTCTTTTTTGAGATCTTGCAGTGTGCCAATGAGATCTCTTGCCAAGGCATCATCTAAATTTGCTGTAGGCTCATCTGCTAAGATTATTGGTGGATCGTTGACAAGCGCTCTAGCGATAGCGCAGCGTTGCTGCTCACCGCCACTTAGCTTTCTTACCTGCATCATAGCTTTGTGTTCAATCGTGAAGCGTCGCATCGCTTTTTTGGCCTTCTCTTCTATTACTCTTATTGACTCATTTGAGACAATCAAAGGCACCAATACATTCTCTTGTACGCTCAAGTCTTCTAAGAGATTGAACTTTTGAAAAATAAAGCCAATCTTTTCTCTTCTAAAATCTGCGCTATAGCGATCGGGCAGTTTGGATACAACTTCGCCATCTACGATCACTTTACCTTTCGTTGGGCGCAGCAGGGAGGCTATGAGTGAGAGCAGCGTGCTTTTGCCACTACCGCTTGGCCCCATAAGCAGCGCAAAGGATCCCTTTGGGATTATAAGATTTACATCTTCCAAAGCTTTATGCTCTCTGTTTGTCTTGTAGCCATATATTTTGGTGACGTTTTGACACACAATCATTAGCGAATCGCCTCCTCTGGATCGATCACCGCTGCCCTCCAGCTAGGAATTATCGTAGCTGCCAGATACAGAGGAACCACAATCAAAAATATAGTTATCACCAGCGAAACATCGAAAAAGGGCATGAGAGGAGTTTGGGGCTTGAGCACGGAAAAACCGCTAAAGATATTTTTAAGCAGCGGGGCTTGTAGCACAAAAACAAAGTAATAGCTGGCCACTACTCCAACAACAAAAGAGCTCACAATCACTACTGCGCTTTCCAAAAATTTCAGATAGAGCACATCCTCTACCCGCCAACCGAGAGCTTTAAGGATGCCAATCTCTTTGATCTGCTCTTTACCCACACTGCTTGCCTTCTCAAATACAAGCACAAAAAAGGCAAAAAACGCCCCGATGAAGAGTGCTAAAAAGAGCCCGCTTTTGTAATCAAACATATTTTGATAACTCACCTTTAAATCATCTTTTGTAATGACGCGGGTATCTGGGTAGAGGTTTTGGATGTTTTTGGCAATGATGGAGGCCTCTTTTGGATTTTGCACTTTAATAACAATATCTGTAATCATATTTTCATCCATGGCAAAGATCCTTCTAGCCAAATCCATAGGCACCAAAATAGTATCGCTAGATTCTAGCGCGCTATCTGAAGAGAAAGTACCAGCAAGCTTTACTTTGATAAAATCGCCATTTGGCGCGATGAAGTTGAAAAAATCTTTGTAGTAATGCCGGTTCAACATCCTCCGTACTCCCTCGCCCACTACCATAAAATTGCCCTCTTCTTCTATGGAGGCTACGACATCGTTGTAGTTTTGCTTGTAGCTGCCAAGATCAAAATCCACCCCAATCACACTGAAATTCACCCCGGCTGCAGGAAAATAGTAAAAACCCCACACCCTTGGCATCACCCACTCAATGCCAGCCATCTCCTCTATTGGCTCAAGCCTATCTATTGTCATTGGCATGAGCCTACCTCCTACGGTTCGCTGCACATAGATATCTGGAAGGGTATTGAGAGTGGTAAGTAGCTCTTTTTTAATAGATCCTGCAATCAAAAAGATGCTCATCACTAAAAAAATGAGCAGCGAAAAAATGAAAAAAAGAGCCAAATTTTTGTAGCGTCTGCGCCAAAGAGAAGCTAGTGAGAAGGCGAGCATCTTCATTCGATTTTTCCTCTTGCTCTCATATAAGGAGCTGGCGCATAGCAAAAATCACTGACAAAGTAGCCAAGCAGCGTTGGCTCAAAGGCAAACACTTCAGCCACATTGGCCAACGAGCGATAGCGAATGAAGTGGGCTTCCGTACTCATGGCGCTATCTGGCTGCTTAATATGTTTTATATCTTGCAAAGCAATCTTTTTGTTGGGTATTTGCATATATATAATGCAAGCGCCAACGATAATCACTGCCCAAAAGAGGGCAAATATTGCAAGATAGCTACTCAAGCTTTTTGAGAACATCTTTTGTAATATCTTTCCACTCAAAAATCGCTTTTGCCCTATGGGCTTGCATGAAAGATTTGGCATCATCAAGATTGCTAAAAGGAATGAGCTCTTTGCCCATTGGACCCATCACATCAGATCCTAGCACATAGTAGGCCTTGGTGGCATTTATAGCTTGGCCAGAGTAGTAATCACTCACATATGCTCTTTTGAAAGAGTGATTTTGCAGATACTTTAGCATATCTTTTACACCATCGAAGTAGAGTTTATGCCCCTGATTATCTACTATCATAGCAGCCCATTTTGGATGCTTTGCTACAAACATACCGCATATTGGACATTTGGCATCTTTTGGGACAATAATTTTTTTGCTATGCTGCTTTTTCCATAGATAGAGTGCTACTGCTTGCAGCTTTTTACCCTTAAGATCGCAGATTTTGTTGGCTGCGAGGTAGTCTTTGAGCTTGGCCATGGAAGAAAATTTTTGATCCACTTTCTTACAACGCTTCTCATAGAGCATCTTGCCCATCATGGCCATTTTGTTCTGTTTATGCTTGATGCGCCTTTGCTCTTTTGCAAACATCTTTTTCTGTAGCTTCAATACCTCATCAAAGCGCATAATCTTTCCGCCATACTGTTTCTGAAAAGCCTTAGCATCCTCAAGCTTTGCAAAGGCGATTTTACTAACTTTACTCATGGTGCCAGGCACCTTGCTTCCTACCACATAATAGGCCTGCTCCACAGGGATAAATTTGCCACTTTTTGCATCCACTACATAGATTTTCTCAATCTGTAGCTTTGGCATAGCTTCAACCAAGCAATGCAGGGAGCAAAACTGCACCATCTTACCATCTTTGAGCTTGACAAGATGATTGCTCTTGTAAAACTTTGCAAGATTCATCCCGCATATTTCGCACCATTTTTGATGCAATGTAGGATTTGGCATCGATTTGTCAAATGCTAACAAACTAACAACAAACCACATAATGAGGGTAAGTTTACGCATCCCCTCCTCCTTTTTTCTTTTGATTATAATATTTTATAGTTAAATTTATCTTAACTTATATTCAATAGGTATCTGGATAGTTATCTTCTCTGTTGGTGCTGGAAACTCTTTAGAAGCTGCTTTGATCGTTTTTTTAGCAGCTTTATCCAATATTTTGTATCCGCTTGATTGCACAATAGTTATATTTTGCACCTCTTTCGTTGACAAGAGAACAAAGCGAATAACCACTATGCCTTGCTTTTTGGTCTTTCTAGCAATCCTTGGATAGTAAAGATGACGTATAATTGCCTCTTTGATTTTTAAAGCATAGGTTTGCAAATAGCGCTTTTGATAAGAGGGTTTTGGTGGCTTTGGCGCTTCTTTAGAAGACTTTACGCACTCTTTGCAAGGTGCGGGCTTACTTTTTGGCTTTGATATTATTGGCTTGGCTGCTGCTTTTTTGGTTATTTTTTTGGTTACTTTTTTTACGGTCTTTTTGGTTTTTTTGGTTACTTTTTTGACTTTTCTCTTTACTTTTTTGCGCACGAGCTTTTTGTGCTGCTTTTTTACCTTCTTTTTTGGCTTTTCAAGCTTTTTTTCTAGCTTTTTTATTGGCGCCTTTTTTGGCTGCCACTGTACAATCTCTTCTTTTGGCTCTGGTGGAGGCGGCGGAGGCTTTTTAGGATGCTCTGGACACTTTTTGCAGGTACACTTTACGCATGAGCACTTTTTGATTTTGATATGTTGCAAAGATACTGTTTTTTTTGGCTTAACTGTAAAATCGATAGCATTAATAATAGCAAAGAGTGATAAATAAATCCCAAGAGTTATAAAAAAAGCTCGTTTCATTTTTCCGTTTCAATGGCGATATTTTGAAAGTTTTGCTGCTTTAGACGATCCAAAACTTTCACAAAAAGCTCAAATCTGGCATTCTTATCGCTGCGAATTATGATTTCACTCTTTTTGCTGATATTTTCAAGCCTCTTAACAAGCTCCTCCACACTTATTGGCTTTTTGTCAAAAAAGAGACGATTATCTTTGGTGATGGAGATCTCTACTCTCTTTACTGGCAGATTGGAAGCACTTGATGCCTTTGGCAGATCCAAAGGGATAGCTCCTTTGGCAATAAAAGTAGCAGTGGTAAGTACGATAACCAGGAGCACGAGCATGATGTCGATGAATGGTATGACATTGATTTGATCAAACGGTTTACGCCTCATGGGCTACATCCCAACGAGCTAACAGAACTTCCACTTTTCTAGTGAGATAGTTGTAAAACCATGTGGCGGGAATGGCGACAATGAGCCCCATTGCAGTGGCTTTAAGCGCTAAGGCTAAGCCAATCATAATCTCTTTAGTATTGACTATGCCGCTTTGCCCCATGGTATAGAATGTAAGCATGATGCCAAGCACCGTACCAAGCAGCCCGATATAGGGCGCTGATGAAGCGATGGTAGCGATCAAAGAGAGATATTTGCTCACCTCAACCTCAAGCTCCTCTTTGTGCTTAAACTCTTCAACCCTTACGCTTCTATAGTAGAGCCATCTTTCTATAAAAAACCATACACTCAAAAAACTCATAAATATAAGTAATCCAATCACACCATAATCAATTATCTCCTTGAGATAGTTCATACCTTCACCTTTCGTAAATCGAGCCTTATTGTCGTGCCTTTGCCTTTTTTGGATTCTATGACTATCGGGATATGCTCTTTGTCGCAAAAGCTTTTGACGATACTTAGGCCTATGCCAAAGCCTTGTTGAGAGTTTTCGGCTCTGTAGTATCTATCGAAAATTTTAAGCAACTCCTGCTCATCAATCCCCACTCCACTATCTTTTACCACAAGTGCGCTGTCTTGCACAATGATTTGAATCAAAGCATCTTTGCCTGAATATTTGATAGCATTGGAGAGAAGGTTATCAAAGACTTTGACAAACCCTCTTTTTGGCAGCCTCACTCTAAGAGGCTGCAGTTGCAAAGAGAGCCTTTTTTGTTGCAAAAGCTCTTCAAACAACTCTAACCTCTGCCTTATTAACCCACTTACATCAAACTCCTCTTTGCTCTCTTTGCTGATCTCTTCTTTGATCGTATACTCCACATCTTGGTACAGTTCCAAAAGTTGACGGCTTGCAGCCTCAATCCTTGCAATTTTTTTCTGTGCTCTCTCATTTTTGCAAATTTTTTTTAGCATAGAGGCGTTTGCTTGGATGGTGGCTACAGGAATATTGAGCTCATGCAAGGTATCTTGGAGCATACGATCAAGATGCTGATTTTGCTCCAAAATTGGAGAGATGGCATAGCGCGCAAAGAGATAGCCAATCATCACAACAAGCCCCATCTCTAACATTATCAATAGCCAAAGATAGCGCCAGCCAATATTTTGCACCCACACATACCCCACAAAAAGCAGCAAAAATATAGCCACCCCAAAGAGGATGATATAAGCTACAACATCCCTACTTCTCAAACTTATACCCTACCCCTCTGATATTCGTTATCGCTTCTTTGCCAAAGATCTTTTTGAGTGTATTGACATAGACTCTCAACGCCCCATCGCTAATAATCTCTTCAGGCTTCCACAAAAACTCATATATCTGCTCTTTAGTCACGATTTTCTTGCGATTTTTCAAAAAAAGCTCTAAAAGTCTTAGCTCTTTTGGATTAAGCTCAATCTCCTCGCCATCCTTACTGATACGCATCTGCGCTAGCTGTACCCTTACGCCATCTATCTCTATCACATCCTCCCCATAGCTTCTGCGTAGAAGGGCTTGAATGCGCACCAAAAGCTCATCTAAATCAACAGGCTTGGTGATATAATCATCTGCGCCTTTGTTGAAACCTTGCAAAAGATCCTCTTTCTCTTTTTTACTTGTAATAAAAATAGTAGGCGTGTTATCCTCTGAGCTTCTAAGCTGTGCTAAGAGTTCAAAACCATCAATATCTGGAAGCTTCACATCAAAAAGGTAGAGATCGTAGCGAGAGTAGTAGCAAAAATCCAGTGCCTCCTTGGCACATAGCGCCCAGTCTACTTTGTAACCCTCTTCTTGCAAAAACTCCTCAATCGTCTCTCCAAAAAGCCTGTCATCTTCAAGCAAAAGCAGCCTATAAGACACGTTCAACTCTCCAGCTAAGCTTCTGGCCAGCAAACATCGGCACCACGTCGCCAAATTTTTCTGGCACCTCAAAAGGCGCTTTAATAAGCCTTACCTCTTTTTTGGGAGGAGTAATGCCATAGATTTTTTGTGCATTATCACTTACGAACTTTTGCAAATTCTCCAAAACCCCAGCCTCTTCAAAGATTTGCGCCAAAGCGGCAAGTGCCACAGGTGCTGTGAATACACCGGCCGCACACCCTGGAGCCTCTTTTTTGCTTCTTGGATGGGGAGCTGAGTCACTTCCAAACATCACTTTCTCATGTGCCATGAAAGCAACTTTTCTTAGTGCCATCCTATCCTCTGGCCTCTTGGCAATAGGCTTACAAAAAAGATGGGGTTGCAAAAGCCCACCTGCTACATCATCAAGCGTGATATAGAGATGGTGCAAAGTGATGGTGGCATAGAGGTTTTCATAGCACATCAAAGCTTCAACCGCCTCTTTGGTGGTAATATGCTCCATAATAATCGTAAGATTTGGAAATCTTTTGGCAAGGCGCTCATATATAGGGACAAATTCCGCCTCCCTATCCATCACAAAGCCATTGGTCTCTCCATGCACGCACAATGGAATGCCAAGTTCACTCATAGCCTCCAGCGTGGGAGCGAGGGCATCTAGTGAGAAGTTGTCAACCCCATCGCTACTATTGGTAGTGATTCCTGCTGGATAGAGTTTGATAGCTAGTATCGTATCTTTTACATCTTGCAAGAAATCATAATCATACTCGCTCTTGAAAAAGAGCGTCATATAGGGAGTGAAACGCCCATCTTGGCTAGCTTGCAGGATCTGTTCTTTATACTCCTTTACCATCTCTTTGGAGGTGATGGGGGGTACCAAATTTGGCATCACCAGCGCCCCGGCAAACTCTTTGGCGCTAAGAGGCGCAACGGTTTCAAGCATCGCTCCATCCCGTAAGTGCAGATGCATATCAAGGGGAGAGTGTAGTGTAAATTCCATCGCTTTCCTTTACATAATCTGGTGCAATAGCTGCAAAATAGCCTCTTGATACTTTTTGGCTAACTCTTTGGATTTTGCTTCAAATCTAGTCACTAGCACCGGCGTTGTATTGGATGCCCGCACCAGCGCCCAGCCATCCTCAAAAATGATTCTTACCCCATCCACATCAATTATCTCTTTGATGAGAGGAAAATTCTTGGGAGGGTTTTGGAGTGCGGCTTTGAGCTTGTCAATGATGGCGAACTTCTTATCTTCAGTGGTTTCGATCTTGATTTCTGGCGTATTATAGACCTTTGGCAATCGTTCGATCTCAGCATCCAAATCCACTCCGCGCTGCACTAACTCTAACACCCGCAAAGTAGCGTATATCGCATCATCAAAGCCAAAGTAGCGATCGTTAAAAAAGAGATGACCGCTCACTTCTGCAGCAAAGTCCGCATTCGTTTCGGCAATTTTTACCTTGAGGTTGCTATGACCTGTTTTGTACATGATGGCTTTGCCAATTCTATTGATCTCCTCATACATCACCTGTGAGCACTTCACCTCGCCAATGACGGTAGGATTATGCATAGATTTGGCAAAAATAATGGCGAGTTCATCCCCTTTAAAGTTGTGCTTTTTGGTTAAAACTGCAATCCTATCGGCATCCCCATCGTAAGCAAAGCCAAGCTGCCCTTCTTTGAGGGCGTTTTTGAGATCGTACAGATTCTCCTCTTCGCTTGGATCTGGATGGTGGTTTGGAAAAGTGCCATCTGGATCACAATAAAGAGCTTTATACACAATCCCAAGCCCCTGCAAAATTGGCTCAAGCACAACGCCAGCCACCCCGTTGCCACAATCGATCACGATCTCTTTATCAAAGCCCTTTAGGTGGCTAAATTGGTCCAACATATATGCGATATAACGCTCTTTTACATCAATTGGGATAAATATGGGATTGTCTTCTATTTCCAAACTACTGGCTAACACCTCTTTGCCAAGCGCATAAATCTGCTCGCCAAAAAATGGCTTTTTATCAATTGTAATTTTAAAACCATTGTATTCGGGAGGATTGTGTGAGCCTGTAATCATAATGGAAGCACTTGGTATTATCTCTTGATCTTCTACTTGGAAACTTACAAAATTGCTAAAGTAGTTCACGCCCGTTGGCACCATTCCCATGCCAAGGGCTTTTTTGCCTGCGGCGTTGATGCCACTAACAAGCCAATGAAAAAGTGTCGGAGAGTGCAACCTCGCATCGTAGCCAATAGCGATATATTCGCCATCGACTCTTTTGGCTAGAAAAAAGCCGATTTTTTTGACTACATTTTCATTCAGCTCTTTTTCAAAAATTCCTCGTATATCATACTCGCGAAAAATGGAGTGCATCTAGCCCCTTTTTTCGCAAATTATAGCAAAAGCTAGATCTCTTTTTGATAAGCCTTTTCTCCATGCACCGCCTCATCAAGCCCTTCACTCTCTGTCTCTTTGTCCACGCGAAGTCCCACAAGTTTGTCTACTATTTTAAAGATGATAAAGCTTAGCACTATCGTATATGCCCCAACAGCCAAAATACCTACAATCTGATGCCATAGTCCTGTAAATGAACCACCAAAGAAGAGCCCCTTAACTTCTGCAACTTCAGGTTTTGCCAAAAGCGCCAATAACAGCGCTCCAACCATCCCGCCAACGCCATGCACGCCAAAAACATCAAGGCTATCGTCATACTTAAAGCGATTTTTCACATATACAACCGCCCAAAAGCAAACAACCGCTCCCAAAAAGCCAATAATCATACCAGCACCCACGTCTACGAAACCGCTCGCTGGCGTGATTGTAGCAAGCCCAGCAATGATACCGGTGAAAAATCCAAGTGAAGTTGGCTTTTTAAATTTGATCCACTCAAGCGCCATCCATACAAAACCTCCAATAAAAGCAGCAATAGAGGTCACAAACGCAGCACTCACAGCCTGTGCGCTCATGCCAAGAGCACTTCCGCCATTAAAACCAAACCATCCAAACCAAAGCAGCCCCGTGCCAATTGCTACAAGCGGCAAGGATGAGGGCAGCATCACAGCCTCTTTTCTTTTGCCAAGCATAATCGCTCCAACCAACGCTCCAAGCCCGCTTGTCTCATGCACCACAAGCCCGCCTGCAAAATCGAGCGTTCCAAGATTTGCAAGCCAGCCTCCACCCCAGATCCAGTGCGCCACTGGAAAATAGACAAATGTCGCCCATAAAACCGTAATAATTAGCCAAGCGCTAAATTTCATCCTCTCTACAAACGCTCCTGCCATCAATGCTACGGTAATGGCAGCAAAGGTCATCTGAAAAAAGATGAAAAGGTAGTGATAGAGATTATCTGCAGCAGGAGCCGGATCACTTGGATTGATACCACTTAAAAAGAGATACTTCAAATTGCCAATAAAAGCCCCATCGCCGCTAAAACTGAGCGAATAGCCATAGGCAAGCCAAATGAAGCTCACTACGCTAAATGCAACTCCTACCATCATAATGGTATTGAGAATACTTTTGACTTTTGTTAGCCCTCCATAAAAGATAGCAAGTGCCGGCATACTCATCAAAAGCACAAAGGCAGTGGAGATCAAAATAAAGACATTGTCTGCTGGATTTATCTGCATGCTCACTCCTTAGATAGCCTCTTCATCTTTTTCGCCAGTTCTAATGCGCACAACCTGCTCGATATCGCTCACAAACACCTTCCCATCACCAATCTTGCCTGTTCTTGCTGCTTGCACAATGGTATCTACTACATTATCCACATCTTCGGCTCTTACCACTACTTCGATCTTCACCTTTGGCAAAAAATCCACTACATACTCTGCTCCTCTATAGAGCTCCGTGTGTCCTTGCTGCCTACCATAGCCTTTGACTTCACTCACAGTCATTCCAGAAATTCCCGCTTGCACAAGCGCCTCTTTTACGTCATCCAATTTAAAAGGTTTAATAACCGCCTCAATTTTTTTCATTGCATCTCCTTTGATAAATTTTTCTGATTGTATATAATCTTTGCTTTATCTAAAATAATTTTTAATTTGATTAATTAATGTACATTTATATTGTGCAGTTAATATGTTTAATTTTTATGCAATATTTTGTTGATAATTTTTATACAATTTCACAAAAACAAAGGAGCTTCATGAAACTAGGTGAACTCAAAAGCGCTGGGCATCTGCCCACACTCATAGCAGCATTTTTATATTTTGACTTTAGCTTTATGGTCTGGACGATGCTAGGTCCTCTTGCTACAGAGATTGCAGAGTCCTTGGCAAAGCACGGCTACATTCTTGATGCCAACCAAAAAGCCACTCTTCTTGCCATCCCAATCCTTGGTGGAGCTATATTGCGCATAGTTTTGGGCTTTTTTGTAGATAATATCGGTCCAAAAAAGACAGCAATCGCTGCGCAACTGATTGTGATCGCCTCACTCTTTTATACTTTCTTTCGCGGCGAAAGCATCACCTACCATGAGCTTTTGGCGGTGGCTTTTGGGCTTGGATTTGCCGGAGCAAGCTTTGCGGTTGCGCTGCCGCAAGCCGGGCAGTGGTATCCACCGCGTCTTCAAGGCTTGGTACTAGGGCTTGCAGGAGCTGGCAATATCGGTGTAGTAATTGATTTCCTCTTTGCACCGAAAATCGCCGAGATTTGGGGTTGGCCGGCAGTCTTTTTGGTAGGCGGGATTTTATCTACTATTATTTTGCTCACCTATATCGTCATGGCAAAAGATGCACCGCCTGAAGTCTATACACCTAGAAAAAAGAAGCTAAGCGACTACATCAAACTCCTCAAAGACAAGGACACCTGGTGGTTTAGCCTCTTTTACGCAGTGAGCTTTGGAGGGTTTGTGGGGTTTGCCAACTATATGAAAGTCTATTTGATGGATGTCTACAAGCCAGAAATGGCAGAGATTGGGCTCAAGATTTTGGGAGAGGGTAACGTCAAGGTAGTAGCTGGCTACTTTGGAGCCTTGTGTATCTTTGCAGGAGCAATGCTGCGCCCGGTAGGTGGAGCGATTGCCGATAGACTTGGAGGAGTGAAGAGCTTATATATCTTCTATGGTGTAGTAGCAGCTGCTGCGATTTTTAATGCCTTTTTTGTGCAAAATTTTTATCTTGCTATCTTTATTCTCTTTATCATTATGGCCTTTTTGGGCATGGCAAACGGAGCGGTTTTTCAGTTAGTGCCTCAAAGATTTGGCAAAGATATGGGTATAATGACTGGAATTATCGGTTGTGCTGGAGGGCTTGGCGGTACGGCACTTGTGAAAACTCTTGGATGGAGCAAAGCAAGTTTTGATAGCTATAGCGTTGGATTTATGATCTTTGCAGGTATCGTGCTTATGGCAATTGTTGGCATTAGTATGGTCAAAACTAGATGGAGAACCACTTGGGGTGTACATGCAGGAGGTAGAATTTAATGCAGAACTATCGCCTTAGCGCCTTTGGCCTTGCCAAAGGTAGCGAACTTGTCAGTGATGATAGTTACGCTGTTAGAGCTTATGATGATATAGTCATTGGTATCGTATGCGATGGGGTTGGCAGTGCCGAAGGAGGTAGAGAAGCAGCTAAGAGAGTAGTCAACTACATGCTAACAAACTTCAAAAACCGCCCAAAAAGCTGGAGCATAGAAAAATCGATCCAAACTTTCATCGCCAATATTAATGAAATTTTATACAAAGAGTCCCTTCTTGAGTATGAAAGGCCTGAGCTTCTTACTACACTCAGTATGGTAGTGATTCATGGCAATAGACTCTATGGGGCAAACGTGGGTGATAGTCCCATCTATCTACTCCGAGACAACCACTTACAAAAGCTTAGTTTTGATCATATTGAAGAAGAGGGCTCGCATATCCTTACCCAAGCTTTGGGGATGCAGATGGAAGTTTCACCCTATTTTTTTGAAAATTTCATCCAGCCAAAGGATAAAATCCTCATCGCTAGCGATGGCATAAGTAGCCTACTTGGCGAAGATGAAATGAGACAAAAGCTCTTTGACGCAAGCTCTCTTGTCAAATACGCTAGTAAAAAAGTACAAGACGATCTGCCAGACGATACCAGCGCGGTAGTCATTGAAATCAAAGAGATTGACAAGCGCCAAGAGCTCAAAAAACAGAAACTCCTTATCCCCACGAAGCTCAAGAAAGGCCAAGTCATCGATGGCTATAAACTCTTAGAGCCCCTCATCCAAAATGAACGCACCTGGCTTGTGGAGCAAAAAGGCAAAAAGTATGTGATGAAATTCCCGCCAATTGAGGCAATTGAAGATAACAATCTTTTAGATCTTTTTGTCAAAGAGGCATGGAACGCCAAGAGGCTCAAAGCCGGCTTCTTTCCAAAAGCCGTTATTCCAAAAAATAGAAGCTATCGCTACTA
>WGAX01000214.1 GCA_015494595.1 Nitratiruptor sp. | reverse complement strand
TTTGTACACTATCAAGTTTTTTAAACTCTCTATTTACAATTTCAATATATTCAATTTTTACAGGCTGCAAAATTTTTCTCATCTCCTCTTTTATTTTTTGAGAATTTTTCTCTCCCATTTGTACCATTTTAGCAGCTTTTTTTAAAGATTTAGATAAAAGCTGCGCTTTTTGACGCTCCTCTTGATTTAAATAGACATTCCTACTGCTCAACGCCAAACCATCGGGCTCTCTCACAATCTCACAAGGCACAATCTCCACATCCATAAAAAGTTCTCGTACCATCTGCTGAATTAAAAAGAGCTGCTGAGCATCCTTTTTACCAAAGTATGCACGTGTAGGAGCAGTAATATGCAAAAGTTTATTGACAATTTGTAGTACCCCATCAAAATGGCCAGGACGAAAATGCCCCTCTAAAATATAGCCCGTAATATTGGGAGCTTTGAGTTTTACCTCATCTTCAAAATATATATCTTTAACCCCTGGCATAAACAGCAAATCGACACCAGCAAGCTCACATATCTTTCTATCTGCTTCATAGCGTCTAGGATACTTTTCAAAATCTTCTCCCGGCAAGAATTGGGTAGGATTGACAAAGATAGAGACAATGGTAGTGTCATTCTCTTTAATGCTACGCTCAATGAGTGAAAGATGCCCTTTGTGCAGTGCCCCCATTGTAGGCACGAATCCCACACTTCCTTGCATTTTTTTTCGCAAACGCTTCAATTCGCTTGGAGTTTTGACAATTTCCATCGCAGACCTTTTGATATAATTGCAGTAAAATTTTACCCAAAATAGGAGCCGATATTGGATAGTTATGAGTACAGCGAGCTTTTAAAAAAACTTGAAAAGAAGATAGAAAATATTAAAAATATCATCAAACCAGATCAATTACAAAAGCGTATCAAGGAGATTGAGGAGCTAGAAAACTCTCCAAGTTTTTGGGAGGATGCCCAAAAAGCTGCACAGATCCAAAAAGAGAAAAATAGACTCACACGCATTTTGGAAAAGTATAATGAAGCAAAAACAGCACTTGAAGATGCAAAAGAGCTTTTTGAATTGGCAAGCGAAGAGGAGGATAGTGAGACACTACAGATGCTCTTTGATGAGGCAGAGAGCCTTGAGGAGAAAGTGAGCAAAATTGAGATTGAAACGATGCTAAGTGGTGAGAATGACGATAAAAATGCCATTGTCTCAATTCATCCAGGAGCCGGAGGGACTGAATCACAAGATTGGGCAAGTATTTTATATAGGATGTATCTTCGATGGGCAGAGAGACACGGCTTTAAAGTAGAAGTTTTAGACTATCAAGAGGGAGATGAAGCAGGTATCAAGGATGTAAGTTTTATTATCAAAGGTGAAAATGCTTACGGATACTTAAAAGCAGAAAACGGTATCCATAGGCTTGTGCGCATAAGTCCCTTTGATTCAAATGCCAGACGCCATACATCTTTTGCCTCTGTGATGGTGAGCCCTGAGATTGATGATGATATAAATATTGTGATTGAGGATAAAGATATTAGGGTAGATACCTATAGGGCAAGTGGAGCTGGAGGGCAGCATGTCAACAAAACTGATTCAGCTATCAGAATCACCCATATTCCCACGGGTATCGTGGTGCAGTGCCAAAACGATAGAAGCCAGCACCGCAATAGAGAAACAGCTATGAAAATGCTAAAATCGAGGCTCTATGAGCTTGAGCTTGAGAAGAAAAAGGCTGAGCAGGAGGGAATTGAAAAGAGTGAAATTGGTTGGGGGCATCAGATTAGAAGCTATGTTCTTGCACCCTATCAGCAGGTCAAGGACAACCGCAGCAACAAAGCCTACTCCAATGTAGAGGCGATTTTAGATGGAGATATTGATAAGATTATAGAGGATGTACTTATAGCCCAGGCACAAAAATAGGAGTCAACACAATGAATATTCCCTATTTGATGGTTATTCTCAACGAAAAGGGTGAAATCATTGAATTTTACAATACAATAGCTGGTATTGGATGGGAAGCAAAAGAGGTTATAGGCAAAAATTGGTTCGACATATTTATTGATCCTGCAGATAGGGAAAAGATTTTGAAGGTCTTTTATGAAATAGTGAAAGGGAATGAGAAAAAATATAATACATATAGAAATGATATCTTATGTAAAAACGGCTCCCATAAATTTATAGATTTTTATAATCGCCTCATAGAAAAAGATGGGGAAAAGTATACCTTTTCAGTTGGGATGGAGCATATAGATACTAATCCTATAATTTTAGAGGAGTTAGGGGAGTATCTTTTCCAAAGGAGCCAATCTTTTTTTTCTTAGTAAGAGGGGGGCTTTATCCCCTCTCTTATTTACTGCTATTGCTATCATATTTTGTTACCCCATCTACTGGCAACTCCTTTTTATCTAGATAGGAGCCTGCAGGATCAAGTAATTTTGGCAAGATGAAACCGGTATCTTTACCTGTAGCAAAATATACCTTTTTCACCGGTGGAAAATTAAAACTCTCTACCTGCTCGCTAGCTTTTTGCGTATATAACATACCAAACATATCAAAATATGGCCTAAAATCTAGCCCTGATGCCCAAGAGAGTGAAATCAGCATCCAATCGTTGGCATTGAGAGCATTATTAGGATGATTGATAAACTCTTTAATCTCATCCAATGAGTAGTTGCTAAAGCCAATTTTGGCTTTGTTGTTCTCCCAATCTTTGGTTGCATCTCTTCGCAAATAGCGCTCAAGCAGATGAATACGGGTAAGCAGATGAAAGCCTTCATCCAAATCATACTCACCGGAGGCATACTTTTGTGCATTCATCATCGCTTCTATCATAAAAAGAGACTGCCCTCTAAAATCGGAGTTATTCCAGTAATCTTTCATACAGTCTGCTATATCTGCACTATCTACACACTTTTGAAGAGCATTATACTGCTCTTCAAAGATCTCTTTTTGGATATGGTGATCTATTTTATAGTAACTTACATTATAGTCATTTTGCTCTATATATTGATTATATTTTATTAACGAGTTGTATACATATTGATTGGTGCGTGAATGCCCCTCCCACTCTTTCTTATCCTTACCTCCTTTGAGCAAAAAGAGAGGTCTCTCAAGAGAGTGTCCAACTTCGTGAATATCGCCAAAACCAACTGGATCAAATGCCCAAGCAGCATCATAAGGGTTACCTGAGCATCCATACCCACAAGTAGGCTGATCTGCATTCATATGCTTTACAAAATCTGTATCATAGATTGGTATACCTTTAAGCTGCGCATAACTAACCACATCATCAAATGAGACAATACCTGGTCCTTTATAGCCTGCCAACGCCATTGGATAACTGCTTACATAGAGTTTTGTAGCCTCTGCAAGACCTGAAGCCCCCTCATAGGGATACTTTTTAAGTACCTCTTGGATTGACTCAATCATTTTGTCTCGTTTTGAGTGCACTTCAAAAGCACTTGTAACAAGCTCTGCCCAATCATACTCATTCGCATCAAGGGCTTGCTCAAATTTGCTATCTTTATCCGGATCACTATCAAACTCGCTCCAAAAAGGGTGCAGACCAATATTTTTTACCTCTAGTGATACATTTACATCATTATCCCCAAACTCTATTTGCAGTGGTCCTCCATAAGGAGATGTAAGAGAGATAGTTTGACCAGGCTTTATCTCTATATGATTTGATTGGAGATATTTTGGCCGTTTATACCCATCTTTTTCAAATTGATGGGTAGAAGATGGACGGATAGAGTTTACAAAAGCTCTCACAATGAGACTCTCATTACTATCTTTTCTTGTAATTGTCACAGTTTTACCCGGTAAAACATAGACCCCTGCTGCTCTAAAGGGCTTTTTGCTTACTAAATGGACTATCCTGTTTGTAGGTGTAATATGGCTAAAATCGCTTCTGCTAAAGTTGCCAAGGTCTGGCTGGGTCTTGTTGTATCTGCTGTAAAGAATTGCAGAGTCTGCAAAATGGGCTTTGTAAAAAGTTGCATCTTCGGTCTTATCTTTATCCATTGGGTAGTGAATATTTTGACGATACTTATCTGCTATAAGTAGGGCTAGCTTTAAGAATTTATCTGTAGCAACATTGGAATCAAAAATATTGATATTGTCATTATCTAAACTTGCCAATTCAGCACGCAAACTTTTTGTAGGCTCAAATACCAACTCTTTAAGAGAGAGTTTACTATTTCTATCATACCCTTCAGGCTCTTTTACATCATCACTTGTATAGACTATATCTATATCCTCATCTCTGAGATGATTAAGAAGTCTGACAATATCTTTTCTATACCCAGCACTATCACTACACACATCTTGAAAAGATGTCCATTTGCCCTGCGTATCTGCCCAAACGGTATATTTGAGATTGAGATACTCTCTTTGCTCCCAGGTTGGACGATCATAAATAAGCAAGGCTTTGCCTTTATCCAGTGCTTTTTTATAGTTTTGCGTAGTCTCTCTTTGCGCAATATAGATATCAAAATTACCACTATCAAGCAGTGAAGTATCCTCTGTAATTGTCCAATTGGTAGCAATACCATTATCATTGAGCCAACTTTGCAAATCGTTTTTAGCATTGGCATTAACAACAATTACTAA
Source organism: Nitratiruptor sp. (assembly GCA_015494595.1). Taxonomy (GTDB): domain Bacteria; phylum Campylobacterota; class Campylobacteria; order Campylobacterales; family Nitratiruptoraceae; genus Nitratiruptor. Next base: position 7,122 of record WGAX01000214.1, on the reverse strand, counting down.
AGGCTCTTTAAATATATTCTCACTACTCTCTTTTTTGCTGAGCCATTTAAAAAGATTAGCTATAGGGGTTTTCATATAAGCTTCTAATGTATGCAGTGGTGCTCCAATCATCGCATATCTAGCACCGTTTCTCTTTTTACCCATAAAGCCGTAGTAGACATTTTTTCCATCCTCATACCCGCCTAAAAGAGGTATATTGACTACGCTTGTAGAGACAAAATGGTCTGCATACCCTTTATAAGGATTATCAGGCACGCCATCTGGATAGATAAAGTTGAGTGTACTCAAACACTCTGGATTGCCCGCATCTGTACTATTAATAGCTTCATAAAGCTCATCGAGCGTTACATTGGAAGCATCCCCCGATTGCAAAGCTTGTTGCACCGCATTGGCAGCAGTAGTTTTAATAGTAAGAGTTGTTGTAGCTTTATATTTTCCATCACTCACAGCTACATTTATAGGATATGTAGTATCATACTCCAATGCTCCTGAGCGTTTAATCTCTCCCTTACTATTTATGCTAAAAGGAGCATTATTGGTAATAGTATAGGAGAGAGGATCATCTTGCAGATCGTAAGCATTTACTTTTGCTATAGTGGTATTGCTGTCAATTTTTGGACTTATAAGAGGATGAATGACCTCTACAGAGGAGATAATAGGCTCTTGCGGAACAAATCCATACACTTTCACCTCTGCAATATGCAGACAGTTATTCTCTTTAGCTTTTACAATGACATATTTTGCGGGTTTTGGTTTATTTAACTCTATATCCTGCCACGCAGTCGTCCATCGCAATACTCCATCCTCTTGGCCTAGGTTTTCACCATATGGCACAGTAGAGATATAGACTTTTGCATCTTTAATCCTGCTGGTATGTGCATCTCTTCTACCTTTAATACTCACTTTTGTCACTTTTGTGCCATTAGGCAGCTCCAATTGCCACCAGTTGCTCTCACTATTGCACTGCGTATGGTTATAAGTATCAATATCACCATCTATGGCTAATGAGGCACCATAATGCTCTTCATCATTATTGTATGTTGAGCCTTGGGTGGCTTTGAGAAGTTTTGCATATTTGACTGTAATATCCACCGGATTTTCTCTTGGATAGGGATAGAAAACTTTTAAGGTAAACTCTTTTCGTCTCTGTATGCCATTATCAAGCGGTGGAATATTTGTGATTTTAAGCTCAAAGGGCTCATCATCTCTCCAGCTACTCCAATTTACTTCAGCACCCTTAGGGATAGTATCAATGATTCTCTTTGTAACATCAGTATAGTTTACATCCCAATTTGTAGGCTTAATCTCTATTGCATACTTTTCTAAAAGATTATTGACACTATCGCTTAATTTTGCTCCAGCACTCTTTGGAATGCCCTCAGCCGGAGTAAAATCAAGATGCTCGGGGTCTTTAAAAATTTTATCTCTCTTTTCTATTCCACTGTTATCAATAAAGTCTAAAAATTTCCCTTTTGCATAGTTTTGCTCTTTTTCTATATTCTTAGCATCTTTACTAACCCACAGCACTATGCCATTATCTTTTGCTTCTATAAGGTTATATTTTAGAGATACATCATCTGAAGCATTGATAAAGATTCCAGCTGAAGTCAAATTAGTCTCAGGATTTACTGCGGTTGTGCCATTCATATACAAACTATTATTGATAAAATCGACCCTATTTGCCAAATTGGAAACAACCCCCTTACCATTAAAGAGCACTAAATTGTTTTGCACTAAATATCTTCCCTCATATCCTGTCCTTTGGTCTCCATTCTCATCCCCTTCAAATCGCATACCCTCTTGCACTAAAATTGCCTCACCCTCATCTATCACCAATTTTGCACTGGTTTTTTCCCACTCTCTTGAAAAGATTCTCTGCTCTGTTCCAAAAAGGAGGTTGTTGAGAATCTTATTATTTGTCTTATTCTCCTCATCGCTATCCCCTTGAGGAGCCAAAACAATTCCAACTGCTGTGGTTCCTTTAATCGTCCACCAGTTGGTGTTATAGACAATGTTGTCTTTGATTGTTACATTTGTGGCTTTATAAGCTTTTATACCGGCTCCGGGCGTATTGTGCACTACCATATTTTCTATTGTAATATTTTTAGTTGTACGCTCATTACCTTTAGCAATACCTATACCATCACCATTATAGTATCTATCTCCTCTCCACCAGTTATTCATAGCCTCTTCATAGCTAATCTCTTGAGACATTCCTTCAATCTCAAATCCTCTCAACTTTACATATTGACTATCTACTATTTTTAAACCATAAAAAGAGTCAAATTTAATTTTTACCAGCTCATTTCCCCACGGCTCAATAACAATCTCTTTACCTTTTGCTCCAACACACCCTTTAATTGGAGCTAAAGAGGGATTATTTTTATTTCCACTTCCAAAACCTGGATTGTGGTACACCCCTCCTCTGATATAGATGTGATCACCGGGCTTTGCAACTCTACAAGCATCTGCAAATTTACCAAACGGTTTTGTACTAGAGCCATTTCTATCTTGCGTAACTCCACTTAAATCCACAAAATAGCCGTTATATTGCATCGGATTGGAGACAACTTTTAAAATAAGTTGTACTGTTTTAGTTGTCTGAGCATTTTTAGCTGTTACTTCAATTATATGCTCTCCAACCTGATCACTCGTTGGGGTCCAATAGATTACACCGGTTTTTGGCTGGATCATCAACCCTTTTGGAGCATTTTGCACACTATAGGTAGCATTTTCTAAAAGTGCCATTCTCTTTTCAAAAGGCTCATTTGCTTTAATATTTACCTCATTTTCACCTATTACATTCAAATCAAATTTTGCTATATTTAAATTTTGTACTCCATTTGTTGCATTAATTTCAATGTCTCTATAAAGCTTCACTTCGGTTGGAATACCACTCAATCTTCCGCTCTTCTCATCAAATGTAGCCCAATCAGGTTTATTTGTAATAGTATAATGCAATGAGCTATCATTGAGATCAGGAGTATAACTATACTCTTTACCTATCTCAATAGAGGTAAGGGGTTTTTTGGCTTGCTGGACACTGAAAGTATCCAAAATAAATAGCCCGCTACCTTTCCACACTTCCACTCCCATCTCAACATCAGCATAGTAGAGATTAGGAATATCATCAACCCCTTTACTCACCAAAAACTCCATAAAAGCGTTTGGATGAAGAATAAAATCTTTAACTTTACTTTTGACTACAAAGTTAAAAAACTGTCTTTTATTCTTGCCCCACGGCTCATCTTTATACACATCATACACTATCCCATCAATATTGACATTCTCAAACCAAGGATGACTTGGATGCACCCCTTTGGGATCAAGTCTTACCATTATCTCATATTTAATATTATCCATTGAGGTATCTTTATCTAGATGTAGCCACCACTCAGGAGCAATATTATAGGTGCCAGTAAAATTAATGTCTCTATATTTTATGTGGGAGACAATCTCTTTTAACTCACTTACCTTAACAGGCCAACCACTCTCTGGATTGAGCTGTTGTCTAAACTTTCTACCATAAATTGCTTCAGGATACCCTTTTACACCCCCTTGCCCATAGGGCCACCCCCAAAAGAAACCACCTTTGAGAGTATTATTGCTATCTCTATAACTAAAAGCACACTGCACCCAATCCTCATCTTCTGGCACTCTATCTCTTCCCCAAGTATTGTTTTTATAGGTGTAGCCATTAATTTTAATCCCCTCAAAATTCTTACAAGCCTTTTTTTGTACATTCAAATCTTTAACCAAAACCTCAGGAGAGACAATATTGACAATCCTAATAGCAGTTGCCTCATTACCCTGTGCATCTTTTGCTTTATAAATTATTTTATAGCTTCCTATATTATTAACTTTAAGATTACTTTTATCTATTATAACCTCTAATTTCTTACCACTACTATCAATAGCCTCAGCACCCAGCTCAGTGTAAGGATTTCCTAAAATAATAGTAATATTACTCTCGCCATTAAGGGTAATGGTGGGGGAACTTGAACTGGAACTTGAGCTTGAGCTAGAACTTGAGCTTGAGCTTGAGCTAGAACTTGAGCTTGAGCTTGAGCTAGAACTTGAACTTGAGCTTGAGCTAGAATTTGAGCTTGAACTTGAGCTTGAACTAGAATTTGAGCTTGAGCTTGAGCTTGAACTTGAGCTTGAGCTAGAGCTAGAAACTTTTACAATTGTAACCTCATGATAAAAAGAACTGCCCCTCCTGCTACTTGAGCTAGATTCACTTGATGAGTTATTACTATGTACAATTAATCCAACTACTTTCAAGGTTTTTTCTAAATGCTCAACCGCTTTTTGTGGAGGAGGAGGTTTAATTGGCAATCTCTCTAACTCAAGCTCATCGATTGAGACATTTTGCTCCAAAATCTTTATTTTTTCCTCTATTATGCCTATACTCTGATTATTCTCATCATTATGGGTCTTATTCTCTTCTTTAAAAGTACTGCTTGAACTTTGGTTATTCTCACTACTGTTATGATTTTTTACTTCTTTTTCTTCTACTTTTGGAAGCTGAATACCATTACTATCATTATTGTCTATATCTACAGCTAAAAGAAATCTTGTAATCTTTAAAACCTTCTTATTAACTTCATTAGTATGAGCAATAGTAAAAGGAGTAACAACTTTTTTAGTAGTAATATTAAGGTTTTTAGGAGCCTCTTGAGGTTCTGCCTCACCTAAATATACTTTACCAGCCCAAAATTTTACTTTACTTCCTTTTCTATATTTAAATACCCCATTTTTATCTGTATAGCCGCTATGACCATACTCATCTTGATAGCGAGCATTTACCACTACATTATCTATAAATGTTGCTTTTTCCAGCTCTTTTTCTTTGAAAACAATATTACCTTTATCAATCCAAGCGGTTAAAAAAGGAGTTAAATTTAGCCACTTTAGATGACCTGTATCAATATCCATCCCTTCCAATTTAAAAAGGTGTCCAGTTCTTGATAAGTAGATCCAATCATATGAGCCTTTATCATAATGTGCAAAATATCCTTGAATTGGAGAATGTGTACTCTCTAGTTTACGAATAATTTTCTCTACTTTTAGCTCATCTACTTGTACTTGACGTTTTTTTATAAAAATTTGGTTATTCCTAACTGATATTTTTACAAAAGGAGAGAGATAAATCCATTTCAGCTTTCCTGTATCTACATTCATCCCTTCCAATTTAAAAAGATGCCCATAGGTTGATAGATAGATCCAATCATACGCTCCATTCCCATAGTTAGCAAAATATCCCTGAATTGGATACGACTTATTTTTTACCTTATTAACAATATCAATCACACTACTTTGTGCCTGCAGTGTCACCACAAAAACCAACAGCATAAAGAGGTATCTCATAACTACCACTCTACATCCTTTGCTTGAATTTTATTTATAGAAGTTCTATTCATTTTGAAGAAGCGTAAGATAAGAAAAGAAGAGTCAATGCAAAAAAATCATCATCCACAATCAATCTACCTCATATACAAATTAATTTTGTATTTTACTCCTTTATCTTTGAAATCTTCAACATAAAAATCCTATAAATTTCGCTTTTAAAATTTTTAATTTTTCAAAAATATGAAATTGAAAAAAATTTTTCACAAAAGTATTAGCTTTTCATTCTCCAATCGATATACGCTATCACAAAGTCTAGCCAACTGCATATCGTGTGTTACCAAAAAAAGAGCGCTATTATGCTCTTTTATATAATCAAAAACCACATCCATCACCTCTGTTGCGGTTTTTTTATCCAGGTTGCCTGTAGGCTCATCGGCAAAGATGATGCGAGGCCTTTTTGTCAAAACCCTAGCAATACTTACTCTTTGCTGCTCCCCGCCACTAAGCTCAGTTACTCTTTTTTGCATCACTTTAGCAATACCAAAACGCTCAATCAACTCCTCATCTATCGGCTGTTTTGTAAGCAGTGAAGCCACTTCAATATTCTCATAAGCACTAAAGCCTTTAAAGAGGTAGTGAGATTGAAAAACGATCCCAATCTTTTCTCTTCTAATTTTTAAAAGCCTCTTTTGATCTTTTTGGTAGATCTCTTGCCCAAAAACCTTCACCACACCACTTTGGGGTTTAAGAAGGGTAGCTAGAATATGTAAAAGCGTCGATTTTCCGCTGCCGCTTACTCCAACAATTGCGACACTCTGCTTTGGATAAAGTAACAAAGAGATATTGGAAAAGAGAGGATAGTCAAAAGCGTGGGAGATCTTGATAGCTTCTAAAAGAGGCTGCATCAAATTACAGCGGCAAAAAGCCGCCTTTACTTCATCTGCGCAGCAACTTCTGCTGCAAAATCTTCTTGTTTTTTCTCGATTCCCTCACCCAATTCATAGCGGATAAAACCTACAATCTTAGCGCTTCCGCCAGCTTTTTTGGCTACCTCATCAAGGACTTGTTTGACACTTTTTTTATCATCTTTGACAAATTTTTGCCCAAGAAGGGTATTCTCTTCTATAAACTTCTTGATTTTTCCAGGAATAATCTTTTCGATGATATTTGCAGGTTTCCCCTCTTTTTCAAGCTGCGCAGCTGCAATCTCTTTCTCTTTTTCGATCACTTCTGCTGGAATGCTTGCCTCATCCAGATATTTTGGATTCATCGCTGCAATATGCATCGCTATATCTTTAAGTAAGTCTTTAATAGCTGGGCAAACTTCCTCTTTGTCGCAAGTAGCAGCTACAATCACGCCGATCTTTCCGCCCATATGCAAATAGCCATTAACTACGCCTGGACCATCAACGCAGATACGATCAAATCTTCTTACAACAATATTTTCACCAATTTTTGCAATTTCAGCTTTCATAAACTCTTCAAAAAGAGCTCCATCAATTTCAGTTTTGTAAAGCTCTTCAACGCTTTCAACACCAACTGAGCCAATATGAGCTTTTACTCTATCCACTAAAGCTTTAAAATTCTCATTTTGAGCTACAAAGTCAGTCTCAGAGTTGACCTCTACAATAGTAGCGCACTTATTATCTTCACTCACCTCTACTGCAATAGTCCCTTCGCTTGCTACTCTATCAGCCTTTTTGGCAGCTTTTGCAATGCCCTTTTTGCGAAGGATCTCAATGGCTTTGTCCATATCACCGCCGGCTTCTT
>WGAX01000213.1 GCA_015494595.1 Nitratiruptor sp. | reverse complement strand
TTGAGGTAGATTATGAATTGCATAGTAGTATGATGCTAACTATAAAGAGGAGTGCTACCCCAACGCTATATGAATTTTCGGTGATGTTGAAATATGCAGGGTTGAATCTTGAAGGCAAACATATTATTGAGAAAAATAAGTTTAAAGATGAGATGATTTTGGAACAGATTTTAGAGGCGATATTTTTTATAGTAATCAAAGCAACTCTCAGTATTCCATCTTCTGTATATCTACCTGCATCAAGAACAGGATATTTACATACATATGAGGTTTTAATAAAGTATGCTTTAGAGAAGACTTTTGGCAAAAGAGCGCATGATGTTTTGAATCTGCCTGATTGGATTTTAGATTTTATTATTAAACTTTCTCAAACCTCTAAAAATATTGATGAGTCAAATGAGATTGCTACATTAATTGAGCAGAGTATTCTTAATGGAAAGGTTGTCGTTTCGCAAGAAAGGAGTGATATTGAGTTTTTTATAAAGAATAGTAGAGGCAATTATAAAAAGAAAATTGAACTTCCTTATACTTCCTCTTCTATATCTGAATTAATCCCTTTGGTTGCTTTTCTAAAAAGAGGATTTATTCAACCAAAACAGTTACTCATTATTGAAGAGCCTGAGGCTCATTTAAGCTTTGAGAATCAAAGATTAGTTGCTAGAGTCATAGCGCATCTCGTGCAAAAAGGTGTTAAAGTGTTGATTACAACACATAGTGATTTTTTGATTTATGAAATCAATAATCTTATTCTTGCTCATGCAATTGATAAAGAGAAGCGTCCTTTTGAATATAAAGATATTACATTAGATCCTCATAGTGTTAATCTCTATAATTTTTTACTTGAAAGAGGAAAGAAAAGATCTATTGTTAAAAAGGTAAAAGTAACTAAAGAGGGGATAGATAATCCATTCGTTGTAGATAACTTTCAAACAAGAGCCAAAATGATAGATAAACTCTATTCTCTTTTTGAGGAAGTAGATGAATAAGATTGACAGCAAAGAAGATTTTGTAAAAATATGGAATTATACATTTAAGTGTCAGTGCAAAGAGACGGGTTCTACTGTAAAAATAGTAGAAACACAAAGTGAGGGAGAGGGGGAAATATTTCTAAAGTTTCCTATTTCTAGTCCTTCTAAGCAATTTGTACTACAGTGTGATGTAACCCAAGGACTTAATATTTCGTATTTACGATCTTCCAAAAGACCAGATGGATTAGTGTTTTTTGTTGATTTGGTAAAAAGGGTTATTCAAGTCTATATTGTCGAGTTAAAAAAAACAATTACACGAAAGTTAGAAGATGCGAATAAGCAGATTAATACGCTTTTTTATTTTATACAAAGCCTCTCTTTAGATAAATGTTTTGATGTTCGCTATTATTTTGTAATAGGGTATCAAAATTGTAATAAGCAAAATATGGTCCCTAAAATAACACCCAGCAATAGAAACAGATTTATTGCAACACTCTATAATGGTTTTTTAGAGTCTTGTGAAAAGAAAAAGGGCAATATGCCGATCTTGCATCCCTTTTGCACATTTGAAATTTATGATTTATATAGTGTTAAATTTCATGAGACATTAGTGATAGAGAGTTAAAATGAAAAAAATTGTTCTTCTTGGCTCCACCGGCTCCATTGGCGTCAATACCCTCGCTATCGCAAGAGAGTTTGGCATTGAGGTTGAGGTTTTGGTTGCCGGCAATAATACTCAGCTTTTACAAAAACAGGTAGCCGAATTTAAGCCCCGCATTGTGGTAAGTGCCAAAGAGGGCGATTTTGATGCTCCTGTAGTGTTAAAGGGCGAAGAGGGGATACTTGAGGCTTTGGAGTTGGCAGATTCAGATCTTGTAGTCAATGCATTAGTGGGCTTTACAGGGGTGGCTCCTACGCTAAAAGCCATTGAGCTTGGTAAGAGGGTAGCGCTGGCTAATAAAGAGAGTCTTGTAGTAGCTGGCAAATTCATTGATACAAGCGCTATTGTGCCGATAGATAGTGAGCATTTTGCTCTTTGGTATATTCTGCAAAGCAACTTTCCTCCTAAAAGGCTTATCATCACCGCAAGTGGGGGAGCGCTAAGAGAGTGGCCTCTAGAGAAACTAAAGAGTGCTACGCTTGAAGATGTATTGCGCCATCCCAACTGGAGTATGGGGCAAAAGATTACAATCGATAGCGCTACAATGGTGAATAAACTCTTTGAGATTTTAGAGGGGTATTGGCTTTTTGGCACCAAAAGTATTGATGCAGTTATCGAGCCAAATTCCAAGATTCACGCAGCTATTGAGTTTGTGGATGGAAGCTCTATGCTGCATGCAAGTGAAGCAGATATGCGTTTACCTATTGCCTATGCACTGCTTGGCAAAGTTGAAAGAGAGATCGTAAAGCCACTGAATATTTTAGATTTACAGTGCAGTTTCAAAGCAATTGATCCCAAAAGGTATGCAATCTGGCAGATAAAAGATACTTTGCTAGAGCATCCAGAGAGGGGAGTCGTTGTCAACGCCGCCAATGAAGCAGCAATTGAGAGGTTTTTGGCTGGCAGTTTTGGCTTTTTGGAT
>WGAX01000212.1 GCA_015494595.1 Nitratiruptor sp. | reverse complement strand
AGCGCAAGGGATTGGGGCATATGCAGATACATTGTGGGAGTCTCTTTAAGCTTTATAGCACTCAGTCTCACCTCTACAGATGGTAGATCTTTTGCTTTAGTAGCCTTATAAACCTCTTGCAAAGCCCTCACTTCAAAAGCTTTTGCTTTAAACAGATCTCTTTTCTCAACCCCTTGTAATAGCTGTGTAAACTCACTAGCTAGTAGCAGTATTGGCACAAAAATAGCTAAGATTCGCATAGTTGACTCCTCTGTAAAAATAGCGCTACAACAAAAAGACTTCCCACAACTGCCCAGTAGCCTGCGTGCATAAAGGTGTTATAAAAGCCGTAGTTGTAGCTCATAAAAAGCTCAAAATTTCTAAACATCTCTTTGACAATCTCCTCACTTGCTTCTAGTAGGCTTTGGATTTGATGCAAAAAGTAGTCCACATACTCTCTATTTTGGATCTCACTCATCCTATCAAAGTGCATAGCTTTAAAATACTCCATATTGTTAGTGGCTAGCGCAGTCCCAAAACTGCCACCCACAAAGCGCACATAATCCATCAAGACAATGGCAAGCTCGCTCTTATTTTGGGGCGCACTTTGGAGTATCAGTACAGTCACAGGGGCAAAAAACATCCCCATACCAATCCCAAAGGGAATAGTGAGTAAAACTGCCTGCATAAGGGGAGTATAGTAGTTAAGATGTGGCAGCAAAAACAGAGCAGTAAAGAGATAGATCACCGTAGCTATAGCAATCGCCTTTTTTGCTCCTATTTTGTCGCTTAAAATCCCAGCAACTGGAGAAAAGATTCCGATAAAAAGTGCAAAAGCAAAAACAGCAATACCAGCTTGCAGTGTGGGTAAGCCCTTGATATGCTCATAATAAATTGGCAAGAGATAGAAGTATTGATACATACTAAAGCCAAGAATAAAAAAGTAGATAAAGATCCCATTGGTAAAGTCGCTGTTTTTAAACAGAGAAAAATCTATCAATTTCTTCTTAAAACTTATCTCACTCAAAATATAGAGCAAATATCCAATAACAGCCACAAACAAGAGTACTCCAATCATCACAGAGCTAAACCATCCAAGTTGCTGTCCTTTGCTAAGCATTATAAGGAGCGCAATCGTGGCAAATGAGAGAAAAAAGAGAGATACAAAGTTGATGTCAATCTTTTCAAAAAAGCGCTCTTTTGGCAGATAGATCCAGCCAGCAATCACAAGCAAAATCCCAATTGGCACATTGATAAAAAAGACCATCCGCCAATTATAATACTCAGTTAAATATCCCCCAATTGTAGGACCTAAAGCCGGAGCAAAGCTAACACCTAGCGCAAAAATCCCCATAGCCAAGCCCTTTTGATGGGGAGGAAAGTAGCTAAAAACCATCACATGGCTTGTTACCATAATAAGTGCCTCTGCTGCCCCTTGCACAACCCTTGCAGCTATAATCATTGCCAAAGAGTCTGAAATTCCACACACAAAAGAGGCTAAAGCAAAGAAAAAGACACCAATAAGATAGATACTCTTACTACCAAAACGCTTGATCAGATACTCACACACCAAAAGCCCTATTGCAGCTGCGATCATATAGCTAGTAATGATCCACTGCACCCCATACATATCAGTCGCTAACGGAGCTGTAAGTTTTGGTACAATCACATCCACTACTGTGGTATCCAAAATCGCCATAAAGGCACCAACCATCACAATAAAGGTATAGATTGCCCGCTCTTTTGAGCCAATATCCCAGGAATTATTTTCTTGCGATTGCAACACTAGCCCCCATGCCAACTCTCAGATCTGGCGTTGGATTTTCTATGGATATGCGCACGATGAAACGCTGATCGAGTTTGGTAAACTCTCCGCTAGCTATATCTCTAGGTACTAGACTAAAGGTTGCAGCACTTGCTGGCAAAATTTTGCTCACCCTTCCTCTATACTCTCTATCTTTAAAAGCATCTATTGTAATTTTCACCTCATTGCCAACCTTTACGCCCTTAAGCTTTCTCTCGCTCAAAAGCACCTCAATATGCAAATCTTTTGGATTAACAAGAGCATAAATCGGCGTACCTTTATCCACCACCCGATAGCGATTGACAAACCTCTTAGCTACAACCCCATCAAAAGGGGCTTTGAGATAGCTATAAGTAATCTTATTTTCCATCTCTTCTAGCGATTTTTGCAAAGCTTTTTGCTGTTCCTGCATAGCAGCTATTACCTTTTCAAGCAGCACCACCTCTTTTTTACTATTGTGCAAAAGCTTTCGCTCTATCTCTATATCCTTGAGTCCTTCTTGGAGCTCACTTAGCATTGCCTCTTTGGCGTCAAGCTGGTTTTGCAAAATCGCAAGCTTTGTCTTTGCAACTTCAAGTTTCTCCTTTTGCACAAGCTTTTTTGCATAGAGTTTTTGTACTCTTGCGGTATCTCTTTTTTGCTGAAGAAGCTGTGCTTTAAGAGCTGCAATTTGGGAAGTAAAAGCCTTGATTTTGAGTATTAATTTTTGCTTTTGGATAGCGATACTTTTGGCTTTGAGATT
>WGAX01000211.1 GCA_015494595.1 Nitratiruptor sp. | reverse complement strand
TGACCCCTTAGCTCAGCTGGTAGAGCAACTCCCTTTTAAGGAGTGGGCCGTTGGTTCGAATCCAACAGGGGTCACCACATCACATAATACCTCTGATCCTTTTGAGCAGCTTAATACTTATTGCAGATCCTTCGGATCGAAAGTGGGATAGATCTTTTGCAAAATTGCAAAATCTTTACTGCTAAAAAAGTGTGTAGTAAGCCTTTTATAGTGCTTTTTTGCTTTTGTATTATCGCCTAAAATCAGATAGGCAGCACTTAGATACTCATTTGCATAATCTTCTCCCATTTTAAGTGCCTTCTTACCCGCATCGATCGCTCTCTTTGGATCCTTTGCCAAGAGGTAGTACCATGCAGCCTTACCATAGACCTTGGTATCATACAAATAGTCAGCATACTGCTTACACTCACCCACTCTACTCAGATCGCCCTTCTTTGCCACATAATATTCACACTTCATCTGCGCTTTGTTGAGTGAGCATTTGGTGCAAGATGTGGCAGCCAACAAAAATAGTGGTAAAATAGCAATGAGCAATTTTTTCATACTTTCTCCTAAGGATTTGCGATGGTTAGACATATTGTTTTTATGAAATTTTCTGATCCTAGTTTAGCACAAATTGCTAAAGAGAAGCTTTTGAGTATGCCAGCACACATTGATGAGCTGCAGGATATTGAAGTCGGGATCGATTTTAGCAGGAGTGAGAGAAGCTACGATTTAGCTCTAGTCACAACATTCAAAGATAAAGAGGATCTAGAAAAATACCGCATCCACCCCTACCATCAAGAGATTGTCAAATGGCTCAAAGCCAACCAGACCCAAACGAAGGTGGTAGATTATGAAATCTGATTTGACACATCTAGATGAGAAAAAACGCCCCAAAATGGTAGATGTTGGGCAAAAGGATGAGACTGAGCGTATAGCAGTAGCAAGCGGAATTATTACAATGAGCCAAGAAGCGTATGAAGCCATTATCAACCAAACCACCAAAAAGGGAGCAGTCTTACATACTGCTGTAATTGCAGCCATTATGGGAGCAAAGAGGACGCCAGAGCTTATTCCTATGTGCCACCCTTTAATGCTTACTTCCATCAACTGCGATGTTGAGGAGCTGCCCCAGCTTCCGGGCTTTAAACTCACTGTTACTTGTAAACTCAAAGGGCGCACAGGTGTGGAGATGGAAGCACTTACAGGCGTGAGTGTCGGGCTTTTGACAATTTACGATATGGTAAAAGCCATAGACAAAGGGATGGTAATACAAAATATCCAGCTCGAGCACAAAAGTGGAGGCAAAAGCGGGGATTTTGTAAGAGAGTCTACAACACCATCTTAATATCTTCATGCTTTTTAAGATCTTGATAGATCTTCTCTCTCTCCTCTTCGGAGTGCACCAAAATATCAGCATTGAAACTTTGGTATTTGCCTCTATTGCTCTGTTTTGAGAAAGTTATGGTAGTTGGTCTGTCCGTTACGCTCTCAATGGCTTCTCTGGTTTTTCTGGCATTTTCTCCAATTACTTTATAGCGCCAGATTGTTGGATACTCAATTTGCGCTTTGCCTAAATCTTTGAGCTCTTTCATGTCTCCTCCTTTTTTATTTTATCTTAGCACAAACTACAAAAAACAAGTGCTACTTAAGTTACATTTAAGAAAAAATGGCTACAATACGCCTCAAGCCTTTGATAGGCGACTTCGATTCGATCCCTCCTAACGCAAAGTTTACCCAAGACTAGATTGAATCGTCTGATTCGCTCATCTTAGGTAAATTTTACACAAAGAGTAATAATGACTTTTGCAGATTTTAACTTCAAACAGCCAATTATGAAAGCTATTGAAAAGGCGGGCTTCAAAGAGCCAAGTCCCATTCAAAAAGAGGCGATTCCCCATATTCTTGCAGGCAAAGACATCGTAGGCCAAGCCCACACAGGTACAGGAAAAACAGCAGCTTTTGCGCTGCCGATTCTCAATATGCTTGAGCTTGATGGAGAGGTGGAAGCTTTAGTTATTGTGCCAACCAGAGAGCTTGCTACTCAAGTTAGTGATGAAGTCTTTAGACTTGGCAAATACCTAGGCATCAAAACTGCCACTGTCTATGGAGGCAGCTCCTATGCCAGACAGCTACACCATATCAACAACGCAGCAGTGGTAGTTGCTACACCGGGCAGACTTTTGGATCTACTAAAAAGCAACAAAATTGAGTTAAATCCCCGCTTTGTAGTACTTGATGAAGCGGATGAGATGCTTGATATGGGTTTTTTGGATGATATTAAAGAGATTTTTACCTACTTACCAACTAATCGCCAGACACTGCTCTTTAGCGCAACGATGCCAAATGAGATCAAAGAGCTTGCCCAGCAGATATTGCACTCTCCCGAGTTTATCTCCATCACCAAAAAAGAGGTAACCAACGCCAATATTAAGCAGTTTTTCTATGTAGTGGATGAGAGAGAGCGGGATGAAGCCCTCATTCGCCTGCTTGATTACAAAAATCCCACAAAAGCGATTATCTTTTGTAGGATGAAAGTAGAAGTAGATAGGCTTACAGAGTTTTTACTCGCCCAAGGTATCAACGCCAAAGGGTTGCATGGAGATATGGCTCAGCGCCAAAGAGAAGAGACTATAAAAGCATTTAAAAGAGGCAATGTAGATATTTTGATTGCTACCGATGTGGCAGCAAGAGGGCTTGATATTAGCGATGTAACGCACGTCTTTAACTACCACATTCCATTTGATCCAGAAAGCTATGTGCATAGAATCGGCCGAACAGGCAGAGCCGGGCGCGAAGGAGTAGCTATAAGCTTAGTGACACCCCACGAATTTAAGCAGCTTCTTCGCATCCAAAAAGCAGTAGGCAGCAGCCTTATTAATAAAGAGATCCCAACCTCTACAGAGGTTAAATCCAAAAAGCAAAAATCCCTTATTCAGCAGATCCTCTCCCAAGAGGTTACACAAGAGGCGATTGAATTGGTTAATTTGCTTGAGAGCGAAAATGATCTTAGCAGCGTTGCACTCAAACTTGCCAGTATGGTGATTGAGCAGGATAAAGAGTATGGCAGTGAGAAGATTGGCAAAAGCCTCAAAGAGATTGAGCGCCTGCTTGAGCAGACCAAAAGAGAACTGAACCGACCGGCTAGAAGCAATAGAGGCTATAGAGGACGAGGAGAGCGCAGGCATCGCAGAAGATAGGAATTTGCTATAATAGATCAAAAAAGGTGCATCTATGCAGCTTGCACAAAACCCAAAAGAAGCAATGAAAGAGATTATAGAGGCTACAAAAAAGCCAAGGATCGAAAAGATCCAATCTCTTTTGGCTCAAATTGACAGACTCAAAAGCGAAATCGAAGCCCAAAGAGAAGAGTTAAAAAGCGAGCTTTTAGAGCTTTTTGCCCGCTTAGAAAAAGAGATCGCAAATCTTCCTCCCCACCAGCAGCAAGAGGCAAAAGAGGCTTTGCAAGAGTGCAAACTAAGCTCCCTTGAATTTTTGGGTATCCTTGCTGAAACCACAGAGAGCGCAATTCTCACAACCCTTGAGAATGGGCAAAACATCAAAGAGACTATTGGCGAAATTACCAAAGATCTCACCTATCAAACCATTGATATAAATGTAGATCCAAAACATATCCAAGATGTAACAAGGACTATCTTTAATGTAGCCCTTACAATTGCCCAAGCTAGTATCAACCACGCCGATGAGATCTTAGAGGGCACACTCATTGGCATAAAGCAGGGCATCAAAAAGAGTATCCAAAAATTTAATCAAACCATTGAGTTTACACCCGATGAGGCAAGGGCTATGATTATCCAAAACTATGATGAGATTGTCGCTAATCTTGGTAGAATTGATGAGATCTATTTGCAAACAATCACTGAAACTGCCCAACAAGCAGCTCCGGGAATTAAAGAAAAAATTGCTCAAATTACCAAAGAGGGAGTTTTGGAAAAGCTGGCATCAGAAGCCCAAAATACCATCAACCTTATGAAAAAATCCTTTGAGACTATTACCCCAACACTCAAAGCCAGTACCGATGAGGCAAAAAAGCTGGGACTTCGCGCTTTTGAAATTGCTAAAGAGAAATTGGAGGAGACACTCAATGCGATTAAGAAATAGCCTGATAACTTTGCTTTTTCCCCTGGCGCTTTTTGCACACCAAGATGATTTGCAAAAAGCTTTGCAAGAGTTTTTGTTGATGATGGAGCAGACCACCAAAACACTCAAAGAGTTCTCCCAATCCCAACAAACACCAATCCCAGAAGAGCAAAACAGCTGGCAACTCTACTACAAGGTTGTGCAAAACGGTGCCAAAGTGGAAAAACGCAATGATCTTCTCATCAAGACGCAAATCTCCTACCAGCTACTTAAAGCCAAATCTATCCCTTCATCACTGCTGCTTGTGGTAGTCAAAGATGGCGTTGTTGAGTTTTATGGCAAACTCTACTCCCAAAAAGATGCCGACAAAGCCATCGATATAGCCCTGCACACAAGAGGCGTAAAAAAGGTGATCTCCTATATTATCATCAAAAAACCTGCAAAATCCTTGATATAAAGCAACTAAAGTTGCTTTATATTGCATAATTTATATTTTATAATTACTCCTAAAAAAGGAGTAATTATGCTGAATGAGCTGAAACAAAAACTGCTTTTAGACACTTTAGTATTTGAGACACTAGGTAAACCAGAAAAAGAGCGTGAATTCAAAATCAAAGCCCTCAAAAAGTGGGGATTTGATCTGCTAAGTGCCCAAAGTGGTGAAAACAGCGCTTTTTTCGCACTAAAAGAAGGCAAAAGTATAGGCGATACTTTCACACAAGAGAGCAAAGAGTATAAAATCACAGAAATTTTCAAAGAGCTTCCTAAAAACAAGAAAATTTATGCCCATATTGAGATGATGGAAGGAAGGGCATTTTTGTGCGTAGATCTACGCGAAGATGATGAGAATCAAGAGATTTTGCGTATTGAAGCGGGTGAGATTTTGCTTGCCTTTTTAAAAAAGCACAGATTTGAGAAAATCATTGAAACACTTCACGATATTGGCACTGCTGCTACTCTGATTAAGCATCAAGGCGAAGAGGGCAAACCTTTAGGATTTGAGGAGTTGCCGCCGGTGCCTAGAAGATTTTTACGAGAAGCCAAAAAAATAGAAAAAGAGATGGGATTTGGGCGTATCGCTCTAGCCTACTTTGGTGAGAACAAAGATAAAAAAGCAAGATTTCATCTAAGCTGGATGGTGCCAACTATTGCGCTATTTGATGAGCATATCGCACAAAAGATTGATAAAACCTTAGCGGAGTTTATATGATGCTGATAGCTTGGAATGCTATTCTTCCAGAAAATGGGGAATTTTTATGTGATGAAAATGGCGCTTTTATCCCTTCCAATGAGATAAGAGAGGCAATAGAGAGCGCTTTGGTGTTTTACTACATCAAAAAAGATAAAGAGATTGAGCATAGAGTCAAAAAGATAATCCTTAGCATCGATACAAAACCAAAGCTTAAAACTTTGGCAAAAAAGATTAAAGAGTTTATCTTTGCTAAACACCCCTATAGTATCCAGATCCCAGAAAAAATCTACCTGCCAAAAGATGGGATCCAAAAGGTGGCGATTGAGCGCTTCGATTTTGCAAAAAGAGAGTTTATAGAGCGCAAAGAGAGCGAAATATTTAAAGGTACTCTAAATCTTACAATCCAAGGCATTGAGCCGCTTAAAGCAGCTCTTACCTCCTATGCAAGAGGCTTGGCCGAGCAGGAGCATAAACTGCTGGAAGGGACTCTGTTAGAGCCCTACATCATCCAGATTCAAAACAGTATCGCCAATGAGTGGGAGATGACACTGCGTATAGGCGCTTGGACTACTACGCCCTATAAAGGGGATCTGCTCTTTTTTTGGCGCATCAAAGAGGTTAGAGAAAAGCTGCTCAAAGAGTTCAAACTAGACATTCGCCCAAAAGATATTCTCTTTATTCCAAAATTCAAAGAGTTTGTGGGTTGGTGTGAGTATAAGGCTTAATTCCAATGGCTCATATGCTCAATTAAAGCATCGTGAATAGCACCATTGGAGGCCACAATAATATCACCAAATCTGTAAGGCTCTCCTTTGTGGTTGCTTACCCTGCCTCCAGCCTCCTCAACCAGTAAAATTCCAGCAGCCACATCCCAAGGCTTGAGATTGACCTCATAAAAGCCCCCAAACCTCCCACAGGCTACATACGCCAAATCAATAGAAGCACTGCCTAGACGCCTAATATCTCTGGTGATTGGCAAGAGATTTGCCATTGTCTGCATCACAAAATCAAAATCTTTACCCTTTTTTGTTTTGGTATAGGGAAAACCGGTAGCTAGCAAAGCATTAATGAGCTTACTATCCTTGCTCACTTCAATCTTATTACCATTTAAAAAAGCCCCCTCACCTCTTTTTGCATAAAAAAACTCCTCTAAAATTGGATTATACACCACTCCCTCAACTGGCTTGCCATCCTCCCATACACCTACACTTATAGCAGTATAAGCGATATGGTGCACAAAGTTGGTAGTTCCATCGATTGGATCGATATAGATAGCTCTTTTGGCTTCTATACTCTTAGCGCTCTCCTCTCCAATAATCGTGTAGTCTGGATAGAGCTCCTGTAAAGCGCTGCTTAAAAACTCCTCTATCTTAATATCATACTCTGTAAGCAGGTCTACGCTTCCCTTTTTGTATACCTCCTTTTTACTCCAATACCCCTCTTGTAAAATCTTTCCAGCTTCTTTAATAATTTTTTGCATCATTAACCTTTTATTAATTTTTTATTAATGTTTATAAGCAAATTTTATCCTATTATTACGATGAAAAAAGATTAGGAGGTATGCTATGAAAAAAGTTGTGGTTATGTCAACCATTACAGCACTTATGCTCAGTGCTGCAACGATTCATTTCAATGAAGCGCCCAAACACTTCACCCGGGTAATGCCAGGAGGCGATAGCAATGTAGTGCTATCCTATTATGATGCGATTAAAGATGCAAAGCAGAGTGTAGTAAATATCTCTACCAAAAAGCGTATTAAGATGCCAAAACTACACTCTATGCCATTTTTCAATGACCCATTCTTCAAGCAGTTCTTTGGGCCAATGTTTCGCCAAAATCTACCCAAAAATAGAATTGAAAGAAGCTTAGGAAGTGGTGTTATTATTAGCAGCGATGGCTATATTGTTACCAATAACCATGTAATTAAAAATGCAGATGAGATTACAGTCACACTACCAGGCGATGATAAGGAGTATAAAGCTAAGGTGGTGGGCAAAGATGCGTTGACAGATTTGGCAGTGATCAAAATTGACAAAAGAGGTCTTAAAGCCATCAAAATTGCCGACTCATCCAAAATTAAGCCAGGTGATGTGGTTTTTGCCATAGGTAATCCTTTTGGTATCGGTGAGACAATTACACAAGGAATTATCAGCGCCACCAACAGAAATAATGTAGGTATCAATACCTACGAAAACTTTATCCAAACAGATGCAGCCATTAATCCCGGCAACAGTGGAGGAGCGTTGGTAGATAGCAGAGGTGCGCTTATTGGTATCAACAGCGCCATTATTACCAGAAGTGGCGGCAATAACGGTATCGGTTTTGCAATCCCTTCCAATATGATGAAAGAGGTAGTTAAAAAACTTGTAGAAAAGGGTAAAATTGAGCGAGGGTATCTTGGTGTACTCATTGAAGATCTCAAAGGCGATCTCAAAGAGGTGTACAAACATAAATATGGAGCAGTCATTGTAGATGTAACTAAAGATAGTGCAGCATATAAAGCTGGTCTAAAAAGAGGTGATCTCATTATTGCAGTCAATGGTAACAAAGTAGAAGATGCAAATGAGTTAAAAACTATTATTGGCTCATTCCCGCCAAACAAAAAAATCACCCTCACATATGAAAGAAACCATCACACCTATACAACAACCGTTACACTAGGAGAGAGACCAAGCAGTAGTGAGAGTGAAGCTACAGAGGAGCTCAAAGGGTTGAGCGTACAAACCCTTGATGAAAATCTGCGAAAGATGTACAATATTCCTCAAGATGTCAAAGGGGTATTTGTTACTGATGTCAAAGAAAATAGCGCTGCTGAAAAGGCTGGCATTAAACCAGGTGATGTGATTATAGGGGTAGAGGATATGAATATCGAAAATATCAATGATCTTAAAAAAGCCCTCAACAAATATAAAGGGCCCAAAAGAGTATTTATTAAGCGTCAAGGTATTCCACTTATTCTCGTACTTAAATAATATTTTGCCCCTTTGGGGCACAAAGGATAGTAATGAAAGTAGCGATGATTGAGGATGATATTGAGTTAGCTGAAATTTTAAGTGAGTATCTCAAAAAATATGGCATTGAAGTAGAAAACTATGAAGATCCCTTTATTGCACTCTCAGCTCTTCGTATAGCCAAAGATTACGATGCGCTTATTTTGGATTTGACTCTGCCTGGAATGGATGGACTGGAAATTCTCAAAAAGATTCGAGAATTTAGCGATCTGCCAATTATTATCTCTAGCGCTAGAAGCGATCTTAGTGACAAAGTTATTGGACTTGAGCTTGGTGCAGATGACTATCTACCAAAACCATACGATCCAAAAGAGCTGGAAGCCAGACTCAAAGCGATTACAAGAAGAAGAGCTAAACCCCCAAAAGAGCCAGATCTTAAAATCTACAAACACCGCAGAGAGATCCATTTTAAAAATAAACCTTTGCCTCTAACACCTGCGGAGTTCGAGGTATTAAGCTATCTAATAGCCCATCCAAACCAGCCAATAGAGCGAGAAGAGCTTCTTTACACTTGTGAAAATCTTAGCGAAAACGCTTCAGAAAAGACAATAGATGTGATTATTAGCCGTATCCGGCAAAAGATAGGTGAAGATCCCAAAAATCCACGCTACATCCTTTCAGTACGAGGCATTGGATATAAATTTGTTCCATGAAAAAGAGCTCCATTTTCCTTTGGATCACTATTATCTTCCTCCTAGCCTTCATAGGTATAGGAGCCTCTTATATGCTTTCTCTCAAATATATCAAAGCCAATAGCAAAAACCAGCGCCAAAAGCGCTTCGATTTCATCTCCCAATCACTCATTTGGCAACTTGGTACAATCCAAAATCCAAACACTCTTATTAACGATCTAAAAAAACTTGATCTCTTGCCAATAACACACCCCAAAGAGATTATCCACATTATCAAACACGCAAAAATTCTTAAACGAACACGCTACCCTATTGGAGAGATTGTCATCCTTAAACATAAGGGCAGTTACTATATCTGGATCCAAAGCTATGGCAACACACTCCTATTAGAAGATGTCTCCCAAAATGTAGATACCCTAAAAATGCTCTATACCACAATTTTTATTATTATAATAGTCCTCTTGTTGCTCATTTATATTTTAATTCTCATCAAATTGCGTCCTCTTAAAAAGATTACAAAAGAGATCGAAAAATTCTCTGAGGGAAAACTGGATCTAGATCTCAATATCCAAGGCTTCAAAGAGATCCAAGAGGTGGCTAACGCTTTGCAAGAGGCAGCAACCTCTTTAAAAAATATTCAAAATTCCCGCAAACTGCTTTTAAGAAATATTATGCACGAGCTCAAAACCCCTATAACCAAAGGGCGTATACAAGCCGAGATGGTAGAGGATCCCAAACAAAAGCAGCGTCTTATCCAAATTTTTGAAAAGCTAAACTCCCTTATTAATGAGCTTGCAGCAATTGAGGCAGTCAATGCCAAAATAAAGCCAAATTTAGAAAGCTTAAAACTTAGCGACATTGTAGATGAGGCTATTAATATTGGAATGTTTGACAAAAGTGATCTACAAATCATTCAAAATGCCAATCCAACTATACAAGCAGACTACAAACTCCTCTCTATCGCCATTAAAAACCTCATCGATAACGCTATTAAATATTCTCAGGACAATAAAGCAGCTATCATCCTTGAAGAAAACGCTATCAAAATTATTAATACAGCCCCGCCACTTCGCCACAATCTCAACTACTTCTTAGAGCCCTTTAGCAAAGAGGGCAAAAAGAGCGGTTTTGGGTTGGGACTCTATCTTGTAGACAACATCCTTAAAATGCACCAATTCCAGTTGCACTACTCTCATCAAAACCAGAGCAATATCTTTAGCATTATATTTTCTCAATAATTATTATCCTCTATCGATAATATAAAAAAATCTCACAAGGATAATAGATGCAAAGAGGGCTGGTACACCTTCTCTTATACTCTTTACTCTTTGCACAAGAAAATATTGATGGCTTGCTTAAGCGGTATGAGCAAGAAGCAGAGCTCTCAAAAATAACAAAAATTGATACTGCAGGATGCCTTTATATCTATACACGCCAAATGCTTGAGGCTATGCAAGCCTACACATTAGCAGATGTCCTCAAAAGTGTACCTGGCCTTCTCTATACTATTACATCAAACAATCTTCACCTCTTTAGCGCTCCATCCTCCTCTTTTATCCCAGCTACTGCTGCAAGGCTCTATATTAATGATCACGATGTAACAAGTGCCTCTTTTGGGAGTGCGCTCCTTATTTGGGGAGATATGCCAATTGAGTATATCGATCATATTGAAGTGTACAAAGGCACATCTGCAATTGAATTTGGAGAGGAGACAGCTATTATCATTATCAAAGTATACACCAAACTTGCCAAACGAGAAATGGGCAAAAAGCTGCGTCTACGCATCGACTCTTTAGGCTCAAAAAGTATAGATACATATGTAGCCAAGAGTAACCAAAGCTCCCTCTTTCTCTACTGGCACGGAGCCGATACGAAATCAAAACACTACCTCAAGCAAAATAGTGTAATCTCTAGAGATAGAAACGATTTTACTTTTTATACTCGCTACAGCGCTAATAATTTTTCCCTAGAAGCTTCTCACTATCTACTCAACAAAGATCCCTTCCTAGGATATGGACGAAGTCAAAGAGCCCTGGGAGGAGGTCTCGATGCAAAACACTCCTATATTAATTTCAATACCAACTTTTTAGGTGGACACTGGAATATCGCTTATGATAGGCTCAACTATAATAGGGTATACAAAGATGCCAAGGGAGTATATATATCTAAAGGTTTAATACAACGCTTTAGGCTTCATTTTAGAGATGAAATCTTTACAATCGCTTTTAAAAGACATCTCAAAGGGGGTAAGCACTCTCTACTTCTTGGCGGATTTTATAAATATAAATATTTTGCCCAAAAGGGCAGATTTGATACAATCCATACAAATTTCTCCAACTCTTTTCATCTTTTTACCCTCTATGCAGAAGAGAGCTACTGTATTGATAAAGGTTTTCTTGCAATTTTCTCCCTCAAAGGGGATCTATATCACTATGAGAAAAGCGTAAAAGATCAATCGCTTGCAATAGTGCGCCTAGGTGTTATTAAAAATATAGATGGCTGGCAATGGAAAGGATTTTATACAAAAACCTATCTACCTGTACAATTTTTTGCACTCTACTCAAAAGATAATACCCCCTTTATAACAGATCCAAACCTCAAATACCCTACCCTCAATATCTTTACTTTAGAAGCCATAAAAAGAGATACAAACTATATCATTACATATAAATTCGGTAGACGAAATATCAAAAATCTTATTAACTACTTTCCTAAAACTGGCTACCATAATATCAAAAAGAGACTCTATTACACCATAGCAGAGGTAAATTTTGCATATTTACTTAATGCAAATAATAAAATCTATATAGACCTTGTAAAAGGAATAAACTCCCAAGGCACTTACTCACCAGATATACAGATCAATGTGCGTCTTTTTAATACCTATAAAATGTTTACCATTTACAATGAGCTTCTCTATAAAAATAGCTATAGCTACTATGGCAAATATATCAAAGACTCCTTAGATTACACTATGGCTATCAAGTATCAAATATCCCGGGATTTAAGTATTGGTATGAGAGGAGAGAACCTTTTAACAAAAGGTTTTCGTCAAGCTTACCGCATAGCTGAAGCATACCCTATTAACGATAGACGCTATATTTTTAATATGGAGTATACATTTTGAAATCTTTACTATCACTACTTTTACTACTTATCTTACAAGCTTCTCCTCTGGAGATCGAAAAAGAGATATATAAAATCATTATAGGTGCCCTTTTACCCAATAAGAAGATTGTAAAAGTTTGGATCGACAATCCAGACGCATTTAGTGCCATTTTACGTCTACATAAGATACGATTGGTACAAAATCCCCAAAAAGCAGATATACTTTTTATCTCTAAACAAGATAGCTTTAGTAAAATTTCTTTTAAGAAGATTATTTTTGTCAATAGTTATACACTTTTAAAGAGATATCAAAAAGGTGTGATTGGAGGATTTTTTTGGCAAAAAGGGAGACCAAATATCGTATTTTTACGCAAACCGTTGCAACTGCACCATATCACTCTTCCACCAGATTTGCAAAAGTATATAGAGGATAAATTGTGAGGCTGATTAACACGCTTATTGCTCTTCTTATCACAGCTATCCTTGCACTTATTGGCTATCTCTATAATGCTACACATACAATAGAAAAAGATCTCTACAAAAATCTCAATAAAATTTTTATTGATCATGTCGCAGAAGTGAGCAAACATATAGAGCTATTTTTACAGCGCTACCTTAGAAGTAATCCCTATATTCAACTCAAAAACAATCCCCAACTGCGCTCTCTTTTGCAAGAAGCTCTTGCTCTTACTGCAGTCTCACCCCATCGCTATGTCTATGTGCTCTATAGAGATAAGAGAGGGCGCTTTCGCTACCTTTTAGATGGGAGCCAAGAAGATCGAGGAGAATTTAACCAAAAACTAGATGTCAATACAAAGCAGTGGAATCTTGTCTATACCACAAAAAGAGCTCAACTTTTCCTTCATAAAGACTCCTCTTTTTTATATATTACCTACCTTCGTCCTCTTCTTATTCGTCATAAAGTAGCAGGTGTAATTGCAATCGATTTTACTAGTGAGCTTCCCAAAACAATTGCTAAGATCTTAAGCCCTGCAAAAAGGATCATTAACTATCTTTTTCTTCTTCTTTTTATCCTCTTTCTCATTCTCATCTATCAACTGGCTCTCTATATGAAGACGAGAAAAAAGGCGATGATAGATACTTTGACCCAAACATACAATAGAAACTACCTTAAAATCTTTATGGATCATATAGACCCTGCAAACTATGCAATTTTAATGCTCGATATTGATCACTTTAAAAAGATTAATGACAACTATGGCCATAAAGTAGGCGACTTTATTCTTCAGGAGACAGCAAAGATTATTCAAAAACTCCTTCGCAAAGAGGACTTTATCTTTCGCTATGGTGGAGAGGAGTTTCTAATTTTTATTAAAAATTCCAACTATGACGATAATTACCTCCTCAAAATAGCAGAGAGATTACGAAAAACGCTGGAAAATACCTCATTTGAGTACAATAACCATCAGATTAAAATTACTGCTTCTATCGGTTTAATCACCAATCCCCAAAAGTATCGCTCACTCAAAGAAGCTATTAAACAAGCAGATGAATTTTTATATCAAGCAAAACGACTAGGGCGCAATCAGACCTATTTTAGCAATGATTACACGCAACAAATCTCTATTACAAATGAAATTCAGCTTATCAAAGATGCTATAGAAAATGGTAGGCTCTTTATAGAGGTTCAGCCAATATATGACATTGTTACCAATACAATATATAGCTTTGAAGCTCTTGTACGCATTAAAGATGAAAAAGGCAATACTATCTACCCTACCGCTTTTCTTGAGCAGATCGCATTTACCACTGTCTACACCTCCTTAACCAAAGAGGTATTGCGCCAAGCTTTTGCCATTATCAAAAAATATCAGATTAAACTGAGTATCAATCTCAATTTCTCTGACATAACAGATAGTGTGATTTTTAATACTATCATTGAAGAGATTGAAAATAACCGCCAATGTGCCCAATATTTACTTATAGAGCTCTTAGAAAATGAATCATTTGCCCAATTTACCACCCTACAAGAGAAGCTTTACCAACTTAAAAACTACAAAATCCAAATCGCAATAGACGATTTTGGCAGCGGTTACTCCAATTTTGAAATCCTTAAACAGCTTCCTATCGATATTCTTAAAATAAATGGTACCCTTATTAAAGAGATACCTACTTCAAAAGTTGCCTACAACATAGTCAAATCTATAACCTCCTTGGCAAACTCTATCGATATAAAAGTCATAGCTGAATATGTAGAAAATGAGCAGATTTTAAATCTTCTCAACGAGCTTCATATACAGTATGCTCAAGGTTTTTATCTTGGTAAACCAAGGCCTCTAGAAGCATATCTTCAAGATTTTGTCTAAAAAAGGCTTTTGAGAGGGAATTATAATCTTCTTTGCCTCTTCTATATCAAACCATTGAGCTTTATCAATTTCAGGAAAAGAGTACTGTTTGCCCTTATAGGTAACTGTTACCATATTAGAGCGTATATCGGTATCAAAATTTTGCTTAACGCCAAAAATATGCAAAATCTTATTGGAAGTTTTTATCTCTCCCAAATCTATAAGCTGCTTTTCTACTCTTTTGCCAGTCTCTTCAAAAAACTCCCGCTTAGCCGCCTCCTCATCGCTCTCCCCTCTTTTGACTTCACCCTTAATTATTCCCCAAGAGCGCTTTTTGTTTTTCCAAAAAATTCCACCCAAATGCCCCAAAAAAACCTCTACTCTTCCATCTTTGAGGCGGTAAGGCAAAATACCCGCACTTTTTTTCATATTACTCCTGTTTAATAAACCCCCAAAAAGAATTCTCCCTCTAAATCAGAATGATTAGAGGGAGATGAATTTTTGCCTTGCTAAGCATAGATTATCTATCCGGTCTTTTTTGAGACTGGATATATTGCTTGATTACTTCCAAAGGCGCACCGCCTGCCGTTGCAATGAAGTATGCTCTTGTCCAAAAATATGGCTTCCAATAGAATTTGGAGAGATGCTCCTTGAACTCTTTTCATAGTAATACTCTATCAGATTTTGATAAAATATAAATATGAAAAAGATAATCCTTAAAGCCTATAAATATCGTCTCTATCCAACCAAAGAGCAAATGACTTTTTTAGAAGAGTCTTTTGGAGCTTGTAGATTTGTCTATAACTACTTTTGGGCTAAATACAAAGAGAGTAAATTTCCATCAAAGACCAAACTTCAAACTGAGCTAAAAGAGCTAAAAAAGCAAAAAGAGTATGAATGGCTTAAAAGCATTAATTCCCAATCTTTGCAAGTAACTATACACAATCTCATCAAAGCTTACAAAAGAGCCTTTAGCGATGAAATAGTAGTCCAAAGAAAAAAAGCCATAGCAAGAGCAAAAACTCCCAAACAAAAAGCTAAAGCTTTGCAGTTTGGATTTCCAAAATTCAAAAGCAAAAAAGATAGCAGACAATCTTTCAATATTCCGCAAAATGTTAAGCTCAAAGATGGACTAATTCATATCCCAAAACTACAAACGGGACTCAAAGTAAAATTTCATAGAGCGTTGCCAAACAATGCTAAAATCAAACAAGCGACTATTTCAAGAAACAACGGAAAATACTTCATATCTATCCTTGTTGAAGAGCAAATCAAAATTCCCAAAAAGAGATTTGCTCTAATAGGGATAGATATGGGGTTGGAGCACTTTGCAATACTCTCAAATAGAGAAAAAATCCCCAATCCCAGATGGCTGAAGAAGAGCGAAGCAAGACTTAAAGTTTTGCAAAGAAGACTCTCAAGAAAAAAACTCTACTCCAAAAATTGGTGGAAACTGAGATGCAAAATAGCCAAACTCCATCAAAAAATCAAAAATCAAAGAGAGGATTTCTTGCACAAAGCGAGTATTGCGATAGCCAAGCAGTATTCATTCATAGCAGTAGAAAACCTCTCGGTGCAAAATATGCAAAAAAACCATTACCTTGCAAAATCGATAAGCGATGCGAGTTGGTCAAAGT
>WGAX01000210.1 GCA_015494595.1 Nitratiruptor sp. | reverse complement strand
TTGGATTTGTCAAAAAAGTAATGAATTTTGTTACGCTGAAGATAGCTAAGAATCTGCTCTTTTGGTGTAAAGAGTAGAGGTCTAACAAGAGTGTAACTCTCTTTTTGTGCTATCACATCCATACCAATAAGCTCCACCACACCCGCTCCCTTTGCAAGCTGCATCATAAACCACTCAAACTGATCGTTGAGTTGATGGGCTGTTATGAGGTTACTGTAGCCCTCTTTTTTGATAATGGAAGCAAAGAAGTTGTAGCGAATCTCTCTGGCTTTTTGCTCAATTGCTGGTGGTTGTAGATGGCATTCATAGATAAAAATTCTTTTTTTATATTTATTGGCTAGCTCTTTTGCGTATGCTACCTCTTCTTTGCTTTGAGGGCGCAGGTTGTAGTTGACGATTGCTATATCAAAAGGGATTTTGTGCTCTACTAAAAGAAAAAAAAGAGCAGTAGAGTCACTTCCAGCAGAGAAAGCAAGGAGATTTTTGCCCTTTTGGAGTGTGTCAAGAGCGTATAGTTCCAATAAGGCTCTCTCCTACTACTTCATTGATGGCTACTTTATAGCACTTGCCAATCTGAAGATTTTCTACCTCACTATCATTAATTAAAATCTCTCCATCAATCTCAGGTGCCCAGATCTTTTTGCGTGCACTTAGCAGCAGCTCACTCTCACTGCTGGTACCATCAAGGTAAGCTTCTACCATTTTGCCCACATCTTTTTGCAGCGATTTTTGCTTTTTGGCTGTAACGATCTCTTCTAAGATTGCTAATCTCTCTTCAATCACCTCATCAGCCACCTTTTCCCTCATCCCAAAAGCTGCTGTATTTTCCTCATCGCTATAGGCAAAGAGATTGACTCTATCAAAATCAAAATCCTCTAAAAAGGCTTGGAGCTCTTGAAAATCCTTCTCTTTTTCTCCCGGGTGCCCAACGATAATGCTTGTGCGAAGAAAACTCTCAGGAGCCTCTCGCATCTTTTCTAAAAGTTTAAGGGTTGGCTCTTTGCCTATGCCTCTTTTCATAAGTTTAAGCATTCGATCGCTAATATGCTGGATTGGCATCTCAAAGTAGTTGACAAAGTTTTTGGCTTGAGTAATTGCATCTATGAGCGCGTAGGAGGTGGTAGAGGGGTAGAGATACAAAATTCTTGCACTCTCAATGCCTTCAATCTTTTCAATCTCCTCAATAAGTCTAATAAGCCCATCTTTAATGCCAGCATCTCTTAGATAGGAGCTGCTATCTTGAGAGATAAAGCTAAAGTCTATAAAACCTCTATCTACCAATCTTTTCACCTCATCCACCACATAATCAAGAGGGCGGGAGTGGAGTCTGCCTTTAAACGATGGAATAGCGCAAAAACTGCAGCGCTGATTGCACCCCTCACTTAGCTTAATATAGGCGTGGTAGTTGGAGCCAGTAATTAAACGCTCCTCTTGGCTAATGAGATAGACCTGCTCGCTAAAGTGGCTTTTTTTCTCTTTGATTAGCTCATCTATCTTGGCATAATCGCCTACACCTGTGAATATATCTACCTCAGGCAGCTCCTTTTGCAGCTGCTCTTTATACCTTTCACTCAAACACCCAGCCATTACCAACAAAGAGTCCTCTTTACGCTGGCTGTGCAGATCAAAGATAGTCTGCAGACTCTCCTCTTTTGCTGCATTGATAAAACCGCAGGTGTTGACAATAATGACATCTGCCTCTTGGGGATTTTGGGTAAGGCTAAAATCTTTGAGTCTTGCTAGCATCACCTCCGTATCTACCAAATTTTTGGTACAACCCAATGAAACGATATGAAGTTTTCTCATTCTACTATCACCACCCTGTTTTTTCCTTGCTTTTTTGCTTCATAAAGTGCCTTGTCCGCACGCTCCAAAATAGTATCGATAGTATCATCTGTATGAGGAGCGGTTACGCCAAAACTTGCTGTGATGTGAATATCCTTTTCAAGATCGATAAAGTTTCTGTGCTCCATAGCGCTGCGTAGACGGTTTGCTATAATCTCCCCCTCTTTTGCCGTAGCTCCGGGAACTAAAATTGCAAACTCCTCTCCTCCCAAACGCGCTGCAATATTATTTGCACGCAAAAAAGTTTTGAGTATGAGAGCTACCTCTTTGAGAAGTTGATCGCCTGCAGGATGGCCATAAGTATCGTTAATACTTTTAAAATCATCTATATCTAGAAGAATAAGTGCAAAAGGGTAGCCTCTTCTTTGATACTCATTTAGCATCTCCAGTAATGCTCGCTCAAATCTTCTTCTATTCAACAGACCTGTAAGAAAATCGATTTCTGCCTCTGTGCGTGCAGTCATAAGCTCACCTTGGAGACGAATAACATCTGCATGGTATTTGCGCAATTCGCTGCTTAGCATTTCGTTTTCATGGCGCAGTTTTTCCAACTCATCAAGAATTTTTTGAAGAGTCTCCTTGAGCTTTTGATCCTCAATATACTCCTCATCTTGGGCGATCTCATTTTTATGCGAATCTAAAGAGTGATTATGTGAATCGAGTGTGGCTATTACTTCGGCAAGTTTATACTCTATTGTATCTGCAATGCGCACTAACTTTTTGACGATACCTTTTTGTTTAATTTGCAAATCTTCAGGACTCTTCTCCTTAATCTCATCATAAGGTGCATTATAGATCTCTTTAAAAACCCCTAAAATCTCTAAATCGTTCAAATCTAAACTGTTTTCTGTAATATGGCAAAAGACATAAAACCAGCGCTCATAATTTTTTGGTGTAATGATAATATTGTTTTTGATCATGAAATTGATCTGTTTGCGTATAATCTGCATAATAGTTTTAATATCGTCTCGACTTAGATTTTCATTTTGGGAGAGTTTTTGTTGCAGTTTACAATAGTTATCTTTCACCATCTGTCCTTTTGTGCATTATAGCATATTATCGGTGCTAGTACTCTTTCATTGCAGCCCGCGCCTCTCGATCCATAATTTTTCTTTTTAGTGTCTCTCTTTTGTCGTGGAGTGTTTTTCCTTTTGCAAGAGCAATTTCAAGTTTTGCAATATTTTTATGGTTGAAGTAGAGTTTAAGCGGTACGATAGTGTAGCCTTTTTCACTCGTTTTACCTAGAAGTTTGTTGATCTCTTTTTTATGAAGGAGCAGTTTTCTTGGGCGCTTCTCATCAGGTTTGAAGTGGGGATTTGCACTTTGTAGATGGCTTATATGCATTCCAAAAATGAAGGGCTCCCCTTTGACAAATTTGATGAAGCTATCTTTAAGATTGACTCTGCCAGCTCTAATGGCTTTTACTTCACTGCCTTGCAGCACAAGTCCTGCTTCATACTTTTCTAAAATATGAAAGTCGTGAAAAGCTTTTTTATTGGTGGCTACTATTTTCATTCTTTACTCCTAAAAAGTGTGCTGCCGCTGCCGCTAAGATACCAGCTATTGGCAAATGGTGCTAGATTAGGACAAAGTACCAAAGCACTTTTGTAGAGATCGTTGGCTTCAAGAGGGCTAAGGGTGTGTAAAATCTCTTTGGAGCTTTTTTGTATGAGGGCTTGAGCCTCTTTTTTATTGCTTAAAAGGTAGTGGTTGCTAAAATGTTTATAGACCTTTGCTGTATTGCAGTGTAGGGGCAAGAGTTTGAGCTCAATTTTGGGTACATCATCTTCAAAGGGCTCTATAATCTCTCCAATCCCCTCTACATTTGCAGCTTTATAGCCATAGATAAAAAAGGGCACATCAGCCCCCACCTCCAAAGCGACTTTGGCTAAAGTGGAGGGATCAAGAGCTAGATTTGCCTCTTTGTTAAGAAGAAGCAAGAAAGTGGCAGCATCGCTACTGCCTCCTCCCAGTCCAGCACCAAAAGGAATCTTTTTCTTGATACGCACGCGCCGATGGCGCATAAAATCTTTGATTTCGGGAGCTACTTTTTGCAAAGCTTTATAGGCTTTGTAGATGGTATTTTGCTCTTTGACAATATCTACTCCTACAATTTCACACTCCTCTTCTCCCTCTTCCAAAAAGATCTCATCGTACAGCTCTTCATAGCGAATAAACCTAGATACCAGCTCGTGGTAGTTGCCTCTTTTGCCTACTACTTTTAAGAAGATGTTGATTTTTGCTACTGCTCTCATTATGATGCTCTTGGTATTTGATTGAGTAGATAGGATACTTTCTGGTTTTTTACCGCAATAATAGCAAAAAAAGTATCAAATACAAGATGATACTCCCCATCCTTTTTAATTGCAAGTGTATCTATGCTTATTGGTTTGCCCTGCCAAATCTCCTCTTTACTCAGGGTTGTAAAGTTGGCTTTGGTGGTGAGGTAGTCAAGAGGGTTGAGAGCTTTTTCATTCTCATATATAAATTTTCCCTCTTTGGCTCTTTCTAAATAGCTTAAAGCGGCATCTATGTGTAGCTTTTTGCCAACATACTCAGCAATGCTTCTAATGTATGTGCCCTCACTTACTATGGCTTCAAATGTAATAAAGGGGTGATTGTAGGCTAAAAGCTTGATGTTATGGATATAGGAGGTAACAGGAGGGAGGCTGATATTTTGGTTTTTAGTTGCAAGTTGGTATGCTCGTTTGCCATTAACCTTTTTGGCGCTAAAAAGAGGAGGAGTGTAGATAAATTCACCTTGAAGAGAGTGGAGTATAGAGGCAATTTTCTCTTTGGAGTGTTTGGGGGGAGTGGTAATTGAGAGTATATTTTCTAAATCCAAGCTTTTACTCTTAGCTCCCAGCCAGATGGTGGCGCGATAGACTTTGGGTGTTTTTTGCAAAAAGCGAAAAAGTTTGGTATAGGCTCCAAAAGCGATAATAAGGGTGCCGCATGCAAAGGGATCAAGTGTGCCAGAAAACCCCGCCTTTTTTACTTTATACCTCTTTTTGAGGCGATGTAAAAAAGCGTTGGAGGAGATGAACATAGGTTTATAAGCTACAAAAAGTCTATTCATACTCTCTCCACAAAGCTTGCTAAAATCTCTTTTTTGTTGCCTCCAAAATTGATTGTGAGTTTAAACTCTCTGCCTGCTTTGCTAACTCCCAAGACTCTGCCAATACCAAAGAGTTTATGCTTGACAAGATCACCTTTTTTGAAACTAGCTCTTTTTTCTATTTTAATGCTAGTAGGGATCAGCCCAGCTTCTCCCAAAAATCTGCTCTTCTCTAGATATGCTCTTCTGCCTCTATAAAATCTTGATTTCACATAGGAGAGTGTAAGCTCCTTTTTAGCTCTTGTAATTGCTACATACCCTAATCGTCTCTCCTCCTCAATATCGCATCCATCGCCTGTAAGAGGAAAAAATCCCTCTTCTAAGCCAATTACAAAAAGATGCTCAAACTCCAAGCCTTTGCTTGCGTGCACACTCATAATAGAGACTGCTTCATTGCCTATTTGATCCTGCTCAGACTCTAAAGAGAGCTCATTGATAAAATCATCTAAAGAGCTTTTGGGGTTTTCTTTAACAAATTCTCGAAACATTCCATAAAACTCATCAATATTGGCAACTCTCTCATATCCGTCAGGCAAGGAGGCGTAATGTTTTCTAAGAGCAATAGTCTCTTCAAAAGCGTCAATAAAGGTATCTAAAGAGTTTTGGGCTTTATCTTGGAGGTATTGCAGCTTTTGTATAAAGTCTTGCAGTGTTTTGGCATTTTTAGCTCCTACCAGTTTGCTAAGCTCTTTGTATGATATTGTTTGAAGCAGTGCAAGAATAGAGATATGTCTCTCTTTTGCAGCGGTATGGAGTTTTTCATAAGTGGCTTTACCAATACCTCTTTTTGGTTTGTTGATGACGCGTTTTAATGAAAACTCATCTTGACTATTGGCAATGATGCGCAAATAGCTAATAATATCTTTAATTTCTGCTCTTTCATAGAATCTAATAGCTCCTACAAGTTTAAAATGGATACCTGCTCTATTCAAAGCCTCCTCAATGGATCGCG
Organism: Nitratiruptor sp.; assembly: GCA_015494595.1. Taxonomy (GTDB): domain Bacteria; phylum Campylobacterota; class Campylobacteria; order Campylobacterales; family Nitratiruptoraceae; genus Nitratiruptor. Next base: position 1,224 of record WGAX01000210.1, on the reverse strand, counting down.
AAAGGGCGTTAATACGAAAAAGTACTGCAATTTCACTCGCTTTTACCCCCTCTTTGATCAGCTCTTTTACTCTTTTGGCTATAAGTCTTGCCTCCTCTTGCTCATCACTGCACTGCAGTACTTTTACCTCTTTGCCTCTTTCTAGGGTAGCTTCTAGTTTTTTGCCAAGGCGTGAGCGGTTATGAGCGATGAGGTTATTGGCAGCTTCCAAAATTTTTTGGCTGGAGCGGTAGTTTTTTTCCAGTTTTATTACCTTTGCATTTGGAAGCTTTTTAGGAAACTCCAAAATATTTTTGATATTTGCTCCCCTCCATCCATAGATACTTTGATCATCATCGCCTACAACGCAGAGATTGTTGTGGGTGGAGCAGAGTTTTTGCAGTAAACGGTACTGTAATTCGTTGGTATCTTGAAACTCATCTACCATAATGTATTGATATTTCTGGCTTATCTGCTCACAAAGGAGAGGATCATTTTCCAAAATTTTATAGGGGAGAACAAGAAGGTCATCAAAATCCACCAAATTGTTCTCTAACAGATACTCCTCATACTCTTTGTAGATATTGGCTATGGTTTTAAAATTTGGCAGCCTTGCTGCTGCAATCGCCTCTTGGGGAGTTATGAGAGAGTTTTTATATTTGGATATTTCACTGGCAATCAAAGAGGCTGGAAGATCAGATTTAAAGGCTTTAAGGATACGCTTCTTATCATCTGTATCGATAATGACAAAGTTATTATCTCTTCCTAAGCGGCTAATATGAAACTTTAAAAAGAGAAGCCCAAATTTATGGAATGTACAAAGAAGTGGAGGATAGGGAGTGTGCTCAATCATCTGCAAAGCGCGCTGCTGCATCTCTTTGGCTGCTTTGTTGGTAAAGGTTAGGGTCAGTATGGAGGCTGGGTCAATTCCTAAATCTATAAGATAAGCCAATCTGGTAGTAATGGTTTTGGTTTTACCACTGCCAGCTCCTGCCAAAATGAGCAAAGGTCCATCAATCGTAGTTACTGCTTCCCTTTGAGCTTCATTGAGTTCATCCAAAAAATTGCGCATCTATCATCTTTTTTTATTAATATTATAGCAAAAAGATGTGTATGAAAATTGCAGAAACATTGTCAAAAATTATATTTTGTAAAATCTATAAAAATAGGTTATAATCTTTGAAAAAGATAATTTTTTATAATAAAGGCTCGTCAATGATTAAGGATTTTACTAAATTAGAGACC
>WGAX01000209.1 GCA_015494595.1 Nitratiruptor sp. | reverse complement strand
GTTTGAATAAGTTTAACTTCGCTTCTGTTGATTGTTTCATTTTTATACACAACCGTATCGATAGCTGGGACATAAGGCACAACGCAGTCACCATCTTTGCAAGCAAGAATACGCTCAATTACCTCTTCTTTGATACAGACTCTTGCAATATCGCTGATGAGTACAAATTCGCTATCTACAAATTTCAAAGCATTGTTGATGGAGTCTTGGCGGCTCTTACCACCTGCTACTATGGTATAGTCGCAATATTTTTGAAAAAAGGCTCTCTCCTCTTTGGGGGCGGTAATAATAATATCTTTAAAATCGGCCATCTGTGCCACTCTTTGAGCCACAAAAAGCCACAGAGGTTTATCTTCAATCCATAGCCACTGTTTTTTGACAGGCAAGCCAAAACGGCTAGAGGTTCCTGCTCCAAGTAACACCAGTGTTAAATCGGACAAATTTAATCCTTTTTTCTAAAATGTTACAAAATTATACATAATAAAAGCTTTTTTTTATCTTTTTTAAGTAATATTGTGGAAAACTAGCTATCTATTTAAGCTTTGAAGGAGAGAAGATGCGCCAAGAGTGGGTAAAAAAGAGAGAAAATGATAGTGTCAGAACGCAGATGTATTATGCAAGAGAGGGGATTATTACTGAGGAGATGGAGTATGTTGCCAAAGTGGAGGGGCTTGATGCCGAATTTGTGCGCAAAGAGGTAGCACGGGGTAGAATGATTATTCCTGCAAATATCAACCACACCCACCTAAAACCTATGGCAATAGGGATAGGGGCAAAGTGTAAAATCAATGCAAATATAGGAAGCAGTGCGTTGGCTAGTGATATAGCAGCAGAGGTGGAGAAGGTACGAGTATGCCAAAAGTATGGGGCAGATACGATTATGGATCTCTCTACTGGAGGGGATCTAGATGCTATTAGAGAGGAGGTTATCAAACATGCAGATGTACCTATTGGTACAGTACCAATCTATCAGATCTTGCACGATTGTAACAATAAAATAGAAGATCTGACAATCGATAAGATGCTAGAGGTGATTGAGCGTCAAGCTAAGCAGGGAGTAAGTTACTTTACGATACATGCTGGCTTTTTGCTACGCTTTATGCCGTTAGTGGCAAAAAGAAAGATGGGAATTGTGAGTAGAGGCGGAAGCTTAATGGCTGCTTGGATGATGCACTATCACAAAGAGAATCCTTTCTATACAGCATTTGACGATATTTTGGAGATTTGTCGCCAATACGATGTGAGTTTGTCTCTGGGTGATAGTTTGCGTCCTGGATGCTTAGCAGATGCTAGTGACGATGCGCAGTTGGAAGAGCTTAAGGTCTTGGGAGAGTTGACTTTGAAAGCTTGGGAGAAAGATGTGCAGGTAATGATTGAGGGGCCTGGGCATGTACCTATGAATCAGATTGAGCGCAATATTAAGATTGAGAGAGACTACTGCCATGAAGCACCATTTTATGTATTGGGTCCTCTTGTTACAGATATTGCAGCAGGCTATGATCATTTAGCAAGCGCCATAGGAGCAGCCATGGCTGGGTGGTATGGAGCAAGTATGCTCTGCTATGTGACGCCAAAAGAGCATCTAGGGCTTCCAAATGCACAGGATGTAAGAGAGGGCATTGTTGCTTACAAGATTGCAGCCCATGCAGCAGATATAGCAAGAGGCAGAAAAGGTGCAAGAGATGTGGATGATGCAATGAGTGATGCAAGATATAGATTTGATTGGAATAAGCAGTTTGAATTGGCTCTGGATCCCGAAAGAGCAAAAGAGTATCACGATGAGACACTGCCCCAAGATGTTTTTAAAGAGGCGGAATTTTGCTCCATGTGTGGACCAAAATTTTGTAGCTATAAAATTACCCAAACTATTTTAGAAGAGCATGGCGCATAAGCGCCGACTAAGCTAAATAGGATAAAATTTCTCCAATTTAAAAGAGAAGGAGTAGAGTTATGCTGAGTGAAGCACAGGTAAGAGAGATTTTAAGTAGTGTTGCATATCCGGGATTTACAAAGGATATAGTTACCTTTGGGTTTGTAAAAGGTGTTGAAGTAGATGGTGATAGGGTATTTGTGGAGCTTGATATTACTTCAAGTGCTCCAGAGGTTGCCCAGCAGCTAAGAGATGAGATTACAAAAAAGCTTGAGCTTCAAGGTGCAAAAGAGGTGATAGTCAATATCCATCAGCCAAAGATGCCTCGTGAAACCTCCAGTAGAGGTAAGAACCTTGCCCCACAAGTTAAAAACTTTGTAATGGTAAGTAGCGGTAAAGGCGGCGTGGGTAAATCGACTACTACAGTAAATTTGGCGATTGCTACTGCGATGCAGGGTAAAAAGGTGGGGATTTTAGATGCAGATATTTATGGTCCAAATATTCCTAGAATGTTGGGGATTTTGGGTGTACAGCCGGAAGTTGTGGGCAATAAAGTGAAACCTATTGAGACAAAGTATGGTGTGGAAGTGATGAGTATGGGTGTATTGATGGAAGAGGGGCAGTCACTTATTTGGCGAGGTGCTATGATTATGAAAGCGGTAGAGCAGTTTTTACGCGATATTTTATGGAGTGATTTGGATGTACTCTTTATCGATATGCCTCCTGGTACCGGGGATGCACAGCTAACTTTAGCCCAAAGTGTGCCTGTAACTGCTGGCGTAACTGTCACTACTCCACAAATGGTCAGTCTTGATGATAGTAGAAGAAGCCTTGATATGTTTAAAAAACTTCATATTCCAATAGCTGGGATTGTAGAGAATATGAGCGGCTTTATCTGTCCAAGCTGTCAGACTGAGAGCGATATTTTTGGCAAAGGTACAGCCAATGAGGTAGCTCTTGAGTATGGTACAACCGTTTTGGCACAAATTCCTATTGAGCCAGCTATTCGAGAAGGGGGAGATGAGGGTAAACCTGTAGTCTTCTACCATCCAGATAGTGAAACTGCAAAACGCTACCATCAAGGGGCAAATAAGCTTTGGCACTTTATTGAGAAAGTGAATGAAGAGGGTGGCGCTAGCAACGAAATGATTCAGCCAACTACTCCTCCGGGGGTGAGTGCATGCTCGACTGCATCAAATAGCGGCCATAGCAGTGGGGGGAGTTGCGGCTGCTCCCACTGAGCAAAAGCCCCTGGGGCTTTTGGTATAATTAGCCCCAAAAGCCTCTAGAGGACATATATGCAAAAGTTTTATAAAATTGCTGTTATCAACACCAAGGGTGGTGTTGGTAAAAGTACTGTAAGTATGCAGCTTGTTGTCCCCTATCTCTACCAAAAATTTAAGCAGCCTGTATCTTTTTTTGAGTTTGATGATGAGAATGAGGATAGTATCTCTTTTGAAAAGAGTAGATTGGTATGGCTAGAGAAAGTGGAGGTTGCAGGCAAGGATTTGCGGGAGGAGCTTCGTGATATTTTGCTGTTGGAAAATCATATTGTAATGGATGTGGGTGCAAATAAGACTGCAGTGTATGTGTTGGAGTCGCTTATTGATAGTGGTATGGTTTATATGCTTGATGCTGTAGTTATTCCTTTGATGGATGGAGAGCTTGATGCCGTTAGTGCAATTACGATTTATCAGAAATTAAAAAATGCACATCCTGCCATAAAAACTATCTTTGTGCTGAACAGATGGAATGAGAGTAGAGATCTAGAGCATCAGTTTGATATTTTTTTGGGGGATAAGTATGGATTTTTTGAGACAAAAGGTGTCATTAACTATATAGATCAAAAGGATAGAAACTATTTGGTATTGAGTGATAGCGATGCGATTAAGTACTCTAGAGCTTTTGGTGTTACAGTATGGGAATTGGCCAATCAAAATATCGATGTGGACAGAGAGCTGAAAGAGGCGATTGCTCAGGGTGCTAGTAAAGAGGAGATTAAGAGATTGAGCTTTAAAAAATCGCTGAAACGAGATTGTGAAAGATATAATGAGCGCATTTTGCAAAAGGCTTTTGCAAAGCTTGATAGAGTTATTGACTACACATAACTTCTGAATACCTCTTTATACTCTTTTTGGAGTCGTACAATCTTTTGTTGAGCGATCTCTGTGATGAGGTTGACGGTAAGGTTTTCTTCACTTGCTCCAGATATGCTTGTCTCTAAATTGATAATCTCATTTTTGGCTGCCTCTATGAGTTTAAGCATTTGAGAGAAAATTATGGTAAATCCTCCTCCCTCCTCTTTGGTATGGGCAGATTCAATGAGTCCGTTGATATGGATGAAGTCGAGCCTGTTGATAAGAACATTGAGCTCTTGGATATTGTAAAACATAGAGCGAAGCTGGCTTTTGGAGGCATCGACATTTTTAGAGAGGTTATTAGAGTAGACAACAAGCAGTGAAAAAAGCTCATTAATACTGTTAATGACCTCTTTTTGCTTCTCATCTTTGATTCTCTTTTCTGAAAGATTATTAATCATCTCTTTGATGAAGAATGTAATCATCTCAATGACGAGTTTGGATGTGAGGATATTAAACCCTATATCTTCAATATCTTTTTTTGTGTTATCGATAATTTTACTTAGTTGAAGGATTTTTCTCTCACTCAGCTCCGCATTTTTTCGCATCTCATGGGAGAGTGTTGAAAATGATACTCCCTCTTTTTTGATTTTATAGCTCTCAATGGAAGCATTAAGGGAGAGGAGGCGAATATCTTCGGCTAACTCGTAGATGAATTTACTTTTGTTATTAAGCTCTTCATTAAGATTTAAAAAGAGATTAACTTTGCCAAAAATTTCGTTGAAGTAGCGATTGAGTCTAAAAAATATGGTCTCAAGGCTGCATAAGAGATCTATAAAATCGGTATTTTGGGCAATGACATTAGAGAGATCTACTTGACAGCTCATATCCTGTTTATTGGCAAGGAGTTTCTCTCTGCTTTGGATCTCTTGAAAAAATGCCTGTTTGGCAAACTCTTCATAGCTATCAAAACCTAACTCTTTCAGTTTTTCCAGCATAAACTGTAAAGCTGTATCCATATCGTTTTTGAGCTCTACTTCTAAGACATTTTTATAAAAAGAGGGGATGAGCTCAAACATTTTTGAAGATGGCTTAAGGCGAATAGATATATATTTTTCTATTTTTCCCTCTTCGTTGATGACTGGATAGATTGCTGCCAAAACCCAATAGTAGGAGCCATCTTTTGCCATATTTTTTACATATCCTACAAAGGGTTTGCCCTGTTTTATAGTATTCCATACAGCTTTGAATACAGCTCTGGGTACATCGGGATGGCGGATGATATTATGGGGTTTACCAATAAGCTCATCTCTTTCAAACTTACTTACCCTTTGAAATACATCATTGCCAGTAAGAATGATTCCTTTGGGGTCTGTGATAGAGAAAAAAAGCTCCGGAAGTGCAAAATCTGAAGCTACATTTTTAGGCTCAATTCCCCGTTTATTGTAGATATTTTTGTACATCATCATTTTTGCTCCACTACTCCATCTCTTTTGCAGCTACTATGGCATAAATTTTCATAAGCTCTTTTACTAATGTGTTGGCAGCATCTGCAAGCTCTTGAAATTTAAGGAAAACTTCATCTTCTCTATGCTCTTTTTTGAGACGAATAAGCTCTTGTGCGATATTGTGGACTGCTTTGTGATACTCCTCTGTACCTTCAAGAAGAGCAATAACCTCATTACCATATCCTCTCAGTGCTTTAAATGCCTCTCCAGAGTAGAACCATCTGCCAAAATCACAGGAGGTAAAATCTTTTAAGGAGATATTTTCATACCCTTCCAAGAGTTTTGCTACATTTGTAATATAGACTGAATGCGATTTAATAGCATCAAGCAGTAGCGTTACTGGTGCATCTTTTGTAAATTCTGAGCATTTTTCAATACCATCTTTCATATAGTCGATGGTAGAGATGATACGCGCTCCTGTAATAGAGGCAAGCTCTTGTGCCTGTTTGAGATCTTCGTTGAGTTTTTGGATCTCTTCAGAAAAGGTGTGGATATTGTCCTTTTGCATATTGGTATACTCGATTTGGCGCTTAATCAAAGAGGTGACATTAGAGCTGGTCTGTTTGATTTTATGAAATGTTTTAAGAACGCCACTAGCCCCCTCAGCACTATCTTCTACAATGGTTTTTGCATTAGTGACCACTTTTGCGGTATTGTCCATCTCATCCATTACTGAAATAGTTACTTCCCTAATCTCACTGGCGCTTTTGCTGGTCTTTTCTGCAAGTTTTCTTACCTCATCTGCAACCACTGCAAACCCTCGTCCAACTTCTCCTGCTCTTGCTGCCTCAATTGCAGCGTTGAGAGCAAGGAGATTGGTTTGCTCAGTAATTTCAAGAATAACATTAAGTACATGATCAATACCACTGATTTTTCTTTTAAGCTCCTCAGTAGTTTTTGTAAGATTATCCATCGCTTTGACCGATTCAAGAATATCTTGATTGGTCTTGTTAAGAATCATCTCTCCATGCTCAATGTGATCAGTAGTCTCCTTTTGTGCCTCCTCAATCTCTTTGATACTTTGCATAATAGTCTCTGTAGTTTTTAGACTCTCTTTGCTTGTATCTGTAATTTTTTGGAAAGAGGCATTAAATTTGTTAAATCGATTTTTAAATCTATATACTCCTGTTTTTACCAAAGCTGCATTAAAAATTGCTTCGCTTAGTTTCCCCCCACTTTGAATCCATCGCTCTTTATCCATTTTCAAAAGAGCATCGAGCTTCTTTTGGCAGCCTATGAGTGCTGCTGGGGAATCCTCTAGCTGCTCCTTAAACTCTTCATGGTGATCTGGTTTATTCATATTGAACTCCTATGCTTTTGTTTTTGCCGAAAAGATAGCCTCTATTTTGGCTTTTACACTCTCAGGTGTAAAAGGTTTGACAATATAGTTATTGACTCCACTTTTAAGAGCGAGAATAATATTCTCTTTTTTCGCTTCTGCTGTAACCATCATTATCGGCAAATGTTTGAGATTTGGATCTTTTCTGATCTCTTGAACCAACTCAATCCCTGTGAGGTTTGGCATATTCCAGTCGGTTATGACAAAATCGAACTTATCATTGCGCAGTTTTTGCAGTGCTGCCATACCGTCTTCAGCCTCTTCAATATTGGTAAAACCCATCTCTTTGAGAAGATTTTTTAAAATTCTTCTAATCATTGGTGCATCATCTACAACCAAAATTTTCATATTTTTATCAGGTAGTGCCATCGAACTCTCCTTCTATTTCTTTATTGCATATTCGTGAACTAAATGAATAAGATCTTTTGAATCAAATTTTACAAGGTGTGCATCGGCATTGACAAATCTTGTTTTATCTACGGTTGCTTTATCTGAGAGGGAAGTATTAATAACTATTGGAATTTTTGAAAGAATGGGATCTGCTTTCACCTTTTTGGTAAAGGTGAGACCATCCATTCCAGGCATCTCAATATCGCTAATGATAAGTTGCAGTTTGTCTGTAATATCTACTCCTTCTCTTTGAGCCTCTTGAAGTTTTTCCTCTAAAAATTGCAACCCTTTAATACCGCTTTCTACTTCGTAGACTGTGTGACCATCTTTTTCCAATATTTGGCGAATTATTTTACGAGCTACGGGGCTGTCGTCTAAAATTAAGATATTGTAGGAAGCCTCACTCTTTTTATGAGCATATTTATCATCAACATTAAAAACTTTAATCATACCAAGCTCATCCAAAATGCCCTCAAAATCGAGTAGTAATAGCAGCTGTCCCTCCTCAATTTCAATAACTCCTACCACTTTTCCTCCCAGCTTTTCGTCGATACTTGCAGGAGGCTTTTTTATATCTGTCCATTTAATGCGTCTAATTCTTTTGGCTTCATGCACTAAAATTCCAATGATTTCCCGTAAAAACTCCATTACAATAACATACTTATTCTCTTTATCTTGCGGAGGGTGAATCTTCATCCATTTAGCAAGATTGACTATGGGAATAACATCCTCTCTAATTTTTGCCAATCCCTCTACCTCCGGAGGCATACCGGGAGAGCGAAAAATATTGGTTGGGCGCTGAATAACCTCTTTGACCTTGGCTACATTCACTCCTAAAACCCACTCATATATACTTCCATCTGCCATCTCTTCATACATACGAAAGTCTATAACCTCCAACTCATTGGCACCCGTTTCTAAGATCTTGGGTAGGTACTCTTTTTTTCTCATTGCCTATTCCTCATTTTCAGAGTCATTTTTGTAAAACAGCTTATCGATATTGAGCAAAATGAGCAGGTTTTTATTCTCCATCTCCTCATTTGTGACTATAACACCTGTGATATATTTAGAGTCAATTCCAATAGAGTTAATAGGAGCTGGCAAAATCTCTTCCTCTTCTATTGTAATAGCTCCAACGACTTGATCTATCATTAAACCGACATTGCCAATGGCAGAATCAATAATAAGGATAAACTCTTGATTATCCTCTTCAGCATTGGGTAGTCCAAGCATTTTTTTAATGTTTACTACAGGTACAATGTTGCCTCGTAGATTCATAACTCCCAAAATATGCTCAGGAGTTTTTGGCACGGGAGTAATATCGAGGCGCTTAGTGATTTTGATAATGTTTTTTATATCAATACCAATAAGCTCCTCATTAAGTAAGAATGCTATGACTCTTTTCTCCTCTTTGAGGCTTTCATCAAGGTGCTCACTAAGTCCCAAAACTTCTATATCTTTCATTAGAGGGCTCCTATGAGTTCGTTGCGTTTATCATTAATGAGAGATTTAATATCCAATATGAGCACCACCTTGCCATCACCCGTAATAGTAGCACCCGCTATCCCTTCTACATCTTTGAGCATCTCTCCAAGAGGTTTAATAACAATCTCCTCTTCTCCATATAAATTATCGACTGCAATGGCAATATTTTTCTCTCCGATATTGATAATAATGACAAATCTGTTCTCATTGTGGCTCTCTATATCAAAAAGCTCATTGAGATGGAAAAAGAGATAGACCTCATCGCGCAGCATTAAAGATTTGTATATACCTACATCTTTAATATCTTGGGGTCTGTATTTAATAATCTCCACTACGCTAAAGAGAGGAATGGCAAATATGCGATTGTTGACCCCTACCATAAGGGTACGGATAATGGCAACCGTTAAAGGGAGCTTCATAGTAATTTTAGTACCCACACCAAGCTCGCTTTCAATCTCTATTGCACCGCGAAGAGAGTGAATCACATTGGCTACCACATCCATCCCAACCCCGCGTCCACTTAAATCGCTTACCTCCTCAACTGTAGAAAAACCGGGCATAAAGATAAGCTCATAAGCCTCTTTATCGCTCATCTGCTCTGCTTGATCAGGGCGAATAAGACCCTTTTCGATCGCTTTTTTCTTAATCTTTTCTGGATCGATTCCTCTTCCATCATCCTCAATAGAGACAATAATTCTGTCTCCTTCTTGCAAAGCAGAAAGAATAATGGTGCCAACTTCCGGTTTTCCTTTGGCTTTGCGCTCTTGGGGAGGCTCTATGCCGTGATCTATGGCATTTCGTACCAAGTGAATAAGAGGATCTTCTAATTGGTTGAGTATACTTCTATCTATCTCTGTATCTTCACCTTCCAGCTCTAAGTTGATCTTTTTGCCAACCTTTTTGGCCAAGTCTCGTACAATGCGGGGAAATTTACTAAAGATACGCTTTACTGGCTGCATTCTAAGCTTCATAACCACCTCTTGCAGATCTGATACAGATCTGCTCATACCCGCAATTGCTTCATTGAGCTCTTCAATTGCTTCTAAATCTTCGCTGTTGGCTTTAAATTTGGAGGTGAGCTTTACAATTCTGTTGCGATCTAAGACAAGCTCGCCTACAAGATTCATAAGTGTAGAGACTCTCTCTATATCGATGCGAATTGTTTCGCCTTCCTCTTTTTTGGCTTTTTTAGGAGATTTTGCAGCCTCTTTAGAGGAGGGAGGGCTCGGGGTCTCTTTTTTTTCGATCTCTTTATTTTCTATTTTTTTGCTCTCTTTGAGGCGTTTTTCTACAATGAGGTCATCTACATCTTTATCTTGAGCAATAATCTCATCGAGTTTCATAATGAGATCCATATCCCGCTCTTCAGGAGGTAGTAAGATAAGCTCATCTAAAATCTCTGCCATTGTTTTGTCGGGATATTGGAGGATAAGCTTTTGAATATCCGGATCTACATCATCTTTAAAGACTATCTCTAGATCACTTTGAATCTCTCCTACCGGATGTGTTTGCGTGGGTTGTATGCTCTCTTCTTGCTTCTTTTCTTGGGTTTGCTCTTGTGAAGGCTCTTTAGCATCAAGAAGAGTTTGAAGTTTTGCTAAAATGTCACTTATATCCTCATTATCTGGAATCTCTTGATTGCTTTTGAGAGTTTCAATAGCGTTTTTGATAATATCGATACCCTCTAAAATAATATCCATCTTATTGGAGTCCAACTCCATTTCGTTATTTCTGAGTTTATCAAAGATACTCTCAATCACATGTGCCAGATTGATAACGCTCTCTAATCCTAAAAATCCTGCACCACCTTTTAGGGTGTGCATTCCCCGAAAGATCTGATTGAGCAGCTCTTTATTGGTTGGATCATTCTCTAACTCTATAAGCTCTTGATCCAGATTTTCTAAAATCTCTTCTGCTTCTTGGATAAACTCATCTAAGATCTCTTGCATATCCTCCGTGACATTTATATGCATAAGTTTATCCTTCCTGATGGGTAAATAGAGCGTCTACATCGGCTTGATCAACTTCTCTTTCCCATGCAAATTTTTTAAGATACGCCTCATCAATAGGTAAAGAGATATTTTGATCGATAATACTTAAAAACTCTTTGAGTTTGTCAATGCGCTGAGAGATGATGTCTTGCATCTGCAGTGATGCTAAAGCTTGAATGACTGTATTGTGTAATGAAGGATTCTCCACATTTTGCTCTATGGTTTGAAGTGCTGTATAGAGCATATCGCTACACTCTGTAAGCTCTGTTTGTGCTAAGTTGAGATGGTTGATTGCAATTGCTATCTGTTTGTTGTTAAATTTAGTCTCTGCCATAGCCTACCTTTTTGAGTTTCTTTTGGCAATTATCGGAGAAATTCATTGGATTTTTACACAAAAAGTACTACAATATAAAAAATGTATAAAGGGAGAAGAGTTTGGCGCTAGACGATCCCAAAGCTATAAGTGGTGCGCAAAAAGCAGCAATCCTTATATCCTCTTTGCCAGAAGGTATTACTGTCAATGTTTTTAAAAAGTTGAAAGAGCATGAGATCGAGAAGCTTATCAAGACCATTTTAAGTTTGGATACCCCTTCTAAAGAGACTATGCAACATGTTTTTGATGAGGCCTATGAGTATCTTAAAGCTGTCTCGCCTTTAAAAATTGCTCCGGATCATCTTAAAAAGATTCTCAAAAACGCACTGCCTCCTGAGATGTTGGAGAAACTGCTCAATCAAACTTTTGATGAGGAGGAGGGAAAAGCGATATTTAAAGAGCTTGAGAAGCTTGATGCTAAGATGGTGGCTAACCTTATAAAAGATGAGCATCCTCAAGTTATTGCACTTATTTTGTCGCAATTAAAGCCTATGAAAGCAGCGGAGATTTTGCAGTATATCCCTAAACGGGTAGGCGTAACAAATGTTCAAGAGGAGGTTATTAAGCGTATTGCCTCTATTGAGAAGATCTCTTCACAAACGCTCAAAATAGTAGCAAATACGCTTGAGGAGGAGTTACTTACTATTGGTGCTGGCAAAGAGGAGAGCTTAAGTGGAATCGATATTGCAGCAGAGATTGTCAATGCCTTGCCAAAAGATTTACAAGTAGAGCTTCTTGAAGATGTGCGTAAAGATGATGAGGTATTAGCCGATAATATTGAAGAGAGGATGTTTAAATTTGAAGATATTTTAAAACTTGATAATAGGGCAATTATTGAAATTTTGAAAAATGTGGATAAAAATGATTTGATGATTGCTCTTAAAGGGGCTGATGAGGATATTTTGAATAAATTTCTCTCCAATATGTCAAAACGGGCTGCTGAGATGTTTTTGGAAGATATGGAGGTTTTAGGACCTATTAAGAAGAGCGATGTGGAAAAGGCACAGAAAAAGGTAATTGATGAGATTAAAAATCTTATTAATAAAGGGGTTATAGAGTTTGGCAATGGAGAGGAGTATTTATAGTGTGCGCCGTTGCAAAGTCGCTACTTTTCTACTATAATGGGTAGCAGGGAATAAAGCAGAAAGGGAAAGATGTCTGAGCAAGAGTTTCTTTCGCAAGAAGAGATTGATGCACTTCTTGGGGGAGGTGGTGAAAGTGTAGAGGAGCCGCAAGAAGAAGCAGACATCAAGCCTTTTGATTTTAGTGAATTAGAGAGTATCAAAAAGGGTGGTCTACCTGGCCTTGATCTTATTTATGAGCGATGGGTAAAAAATTTTCGCGATAATATTAGAAAAGTGATGCCAAAAATTAATATGGTATCAAAAGAGAGCATCTATATTACCCGTTTTAACTCCTTTATGTTTAAGATTCCAATGCCTTCAAGCTATACCACCTTTACAATGCGTCCTCTTAAAGATACTGCCTTGCTGGTTGTGGATTCTCGACTCGTATTTACAATTATTAGTGTGATGTTTGGGGGGCCGGCTAAACCTTTTAAAGTGGAGGGAAGAGAGTTTACAAAGTTAGAGACATATATCATTAAAGATTTTATCGATTTGGCTCTTCAAACACTCGAAGAGACTTTTCAAAATGTTCATCCCGTTGAGGTGGAAAAGAGAAGTACTGAGCTCAATCCCGCACTTGCCAAAATTACGACGGGTAACGAGAAGGTGATTATTGCAGAGTGTGTTGTCGATATTGACGGGTATGAGGCTCCCATATATTTTTGCTACCCTCAAGGAATGTTTTTACCCATTAAAGATGTCATCTACACAGAGTTTGCAGGAGAGGTGGATGATAGATGGAAAAAGAAGCTCCACTCTCTTCTTTTGCAGACGGAAGTGGAGGTTACATTGGAGCTGATCAAAAAAGAGTATGCTTTGCGAGAGATTCTTGGATGGGAAGTAGGGACAGAGCTGATATTGGATAAAGGCAAAGAGGATCCTGTTAAACTCAGAGTCGGCGATAAAGAGAAGTTTGTCTGCAGGTTGGGAAAAGTTAAAGATAAATATGCTGCTCTTTTACAAGAGGAGGTAAGCAAGGAAGAGGAGAATGAGCGAAGAGAATAAAGAGTTGAGTCCAGATGAGATAATGGCGCAGCAGTTTGAGCAAGAGAGTAGAGAAGAAGAGAAGCAGAGTTTGCTCTCTGAATCAGATACTTTACACCAAAAAAGAGGGAGTGAAGATACAAAACTCTCTTTACTGCTTGATATTCCTTTGGAGGTGACAGTAGAGATTGGCTCAACCCAGATGGCTATAGAGGATGTGCTAAAACTCAATCCCAATAGTGTGATTGAGCTGGATCGATATGTAAATGAGCCAATTGATCTCAAGGTTAATGGTAGAGTAATAGCCAAAGGGGAGTTGTATACTGTAAAAAATAGCTTTGGGATTAAGATTACGCAGATAATTAAACCTGAAGATAGATTAAAAGTTTTGGAGAGGTAAAGGGCTATGGCAGTAGATATGCAATCGATCTATATCTTGGCAAGTGGCGGCTCAAGAGCGATGGAGCAGCTTGATAGTGCCACGCAAAATATTGCTAATGTGAATACAGATGGCTTTAAAAAGCTCCTTATTAAGGAGATGAGCCAAAGACTTGATGAAAATGGTGGTGATGCCAACCATCTCTTTGTATTTCCCCGCTTTAAGGAGAGTTTAGTAGATGTAACCCAAGGAGCTTTGCACGCAACTCACAATCCTTTGGATTTTGCAATTGAGGGAGATGGCTTTTTTGTGGTACAAAAAGGCAAAGAGAGAGTCCTAACGCGTAATGGCCATTTTCATCTTAATCAAGAGGGGATTTTAGTAGATAGTAGAGGCAATTTTGTGTTGGATGAGCAAAATCAGCCTATAGAGATTGATCCAAAAAACTCCATAAATGTTACAAAAGAGGGGGTGATATATCAGCAGGGAGAAGAGGTAGCAAAATTGCAGATCAAAAATTATAGTAAAGTTACTCCTTTAGGCAGTACCTACTATAAATCAGATGGCAAAGAGACAAAGGCTTCTTTTACAATTCATCAAGGCTTTTTGGAAGGTAGCAATGTGAATCCGATGTTACAGATGAGCGAGCTTATTATAGCGCAGCGCCGATTTGAGATGTATAGCAATATTATAAAAAATCTTGATCAACTCAATCAAAAAACTAATGAGATAGGTAAAGCCTAAAAGGAGAGAAGATGATTCGAGCACTATGGACTGCGGCTTCTGGGATGGCAGCGCAGCAGACAAATTTGGATGTGGTCTCTAATAATATTGCCAATGTCAATACAGTGGGATTTAAGCAGAGTAGAGCAAATTTTGAAGATCTGATTTATCAAAATATTAAAGATCCCGGTGTTGTAAGTGCAGATGGGAATAGGGTTCCTTCGGGTATTCAGATAGGTTTGGGTGTGAAGGTATCTGATGTGAGCAAAATTTTTTCTCAAGGAAGTCTTAAGCATACTCAAAGAGATCTGGATATTGCAATTGAGGGGAGAGGATTTTTTAAAATTGAGCTGCCAGGAGGAGGAGAGGCCTACACAAGGGCTGGGAATTTTCAGATTGATAATGAAGGCTATATTGTAACAACAGAAGGGTATAAGCTTTTGCCAAATATTCAGGTAAATTCACCAGAGACATTGGTAAGTATCTCTATTAGTCCTAATGGAAAGGTCAATGCTGTGAGAAATGAAGGGGGGACGCAAACGGTTGAGGAGCTTGGGGATATAAAGCTTTATCGTTTTGTTAATCCTGCGGGACTCAAAGCGATTGGGCAAAATCTTTTTATTGCTACAGAGGCCTCATCAGAGGCGATAGAGGGCGATCCCAATACAGATGGGTTTGGCAAGCTTGCTCAAGGCTTTTTAGAGAGCTCCAATGTCAATATTGTAGAGGAGATGGTAAATCTTATTATTGCTCAAAGAGCCTATGAGATGAACTCCAAAGGTGTAACCACATCAGATGAGATGCTGCGAACTGTTGCAAACCTTAAGTCTTAAGCTACTCTTTGTAGCTTTTTTAGCTGCCACTTTGATAGCGCAAAGTAGGATTATTTTACAAGAGAGTGTTATCAATAAGCCTAAACTCCTGTTGTCAGATATTGCCAAGATTGAAGATTCCAATTCTCATATTGCTGCATTTCTCTCCTCTTTGCCAATTGATGCAGAGTCTCGAAGTGATGGGGTTATTAACAAGGCAGAGATAGAGAAGATTCTCAAAAATAATCTAATTGATATACAAAAGGTTAGCATAGTTGGCTCTTTGGTGAAAATAGAGAGCAGAGCCAGCGAGATTACTAGAGCAATGCTTTTAAAGGCTATAGAGCAGTTTGTGAAGAGAAGATATAAAGATGTAGCTATAGAGAAAGTTGCTCTCTCTTTTAAGAGTATGCCTTTGCAAAGCGGCAGTTATCACTTGCATATAGTGCCAACCTCTGAGAGTTTTTATCATCTCTATCTAAAAGTTACAATTTTTGATGGTAAAAAAAGAGTAAAGAGTCTTAGGGCTACTCTTTTTTTACAGCGTTTTATTGATGCAGCCGTGGCAAAAAGGGATATTGCAAAGGGAGAGATCATTGAGCCCCAGGCTATTGCAAAAAAGAGAGTTCGTTTAAGAAATTCGGCTCAAGAGTATCTTACTCCTTTGCAAGTCGTTGGTGCAGTAGCAAAACGGGCAATTAAGATCAATCAAGTAATTAAGCGCTATATGGTAGAGCCAAATTATGAAGTAAAAAGAAGAAAGAGTGTCAAAATTGTTTATAAAAGGGGTGCTATTACTATTGAGCTTTTAGGTTTGGCTCTGCAAAATGGAAGAGTAGGTGATATAATACGAGTCAAAAACATATCTTCAAATAAGGTACTTCGATGCAGAGTTGTCTCAAATGGTGTTGTGCAGTTTGTATACTGATATTTGCAACCGGATGTGCTCAAAAAGAGCTTGTCTCCACAACTCCACCAAAATTTACCCCTAAACAAAGACTTATGCCAAAGCCAAAATATCAAGCACCAGGCTCTTTGTATACGGGTTATGATAACTTGGTTAGCGATGCAAAGGCATATAATGTAGGAGATATAGTAACAATTCTTATTAATGAAAATTTACGAGGTACAGGCTCTACAAATACCAAAGCACAGCGTACTAATAAACTCAATCTTGCTGTCCCAGCTCCTACAGTTATGGATAAAAAGGTAGCAAAAAGGGAGACACTTGTGGGATTTAATCAACAAAGTACTAATGCTTTTCAGGGCAAAGGGGGGACCAATAGGAGTGCAAGGCTATTGGCAAAAATTAGTGCAAGGGTGATTAAGGTCTATCCAAATGGCAATCTTTTTATAGTGGGAGCAAAGTATCTCAAAATCAATAACGATACCCAATATCTCAAAATCTCTGGTATTATTCATCCTCAAGATATTACTCCAGATAATACTATAGACTCTTCCAAAATTTCTGATATGTATGTAGAGTATAATGGAAAGGGCTTTTTAAATACTACCCAAAAACCAGGTTGGCTTGCTAACTTCATTATGAAAATCTGGCCTTTTTAGTTATAATATAATATAAAAGAATTCAATGCAAATAGAGTGCATAAAGAGGGGTAGTCTCTTGCTTCGTATATTTCTCCTTCTAGCGATATTTTTTCTCGATCTTATAGCGGTTGAAGTAAAGATTGGTGATGAGGTTAATGTTTTAGGCGTTAGAGAGAACTACCTTACAGGTTATGGTATTGTGGTTGGATTGCAGGGGAGTGGAGATGGTACCACAACGAAATTTACCCTTTTAAGTATTGCTAATATGCTCAAAAAGATGGGGATCCATATCAATCCAAAGGATGTAAAGACTAAAAATGCAGCAGCAGTTATAGTAACAGCAAAACTCCCCCCTTTTGCAAAGAGTGGGATGGTGGTAGATGTGACAGTCTCTTCGATGGGGGATGCAAAAGATATAGGCAATGGTGTTTTAATTCGCACTCCCCTTTTTGGTCCCGATAAAAAGATATATGCTTTTGCTCAAGGTCCAGTCTCCACAGGAGGAGGCTATACAGAATCCAATAGGGGAGGCAAAGTTAGCAAAAACTTTACTACCACGGGCATTATCCCCAATGGGGCAATTATAGAGCGAGACCTTCCTTACAGTTTTGATGCACAAAAGTTTGTCACACTTACCCTCAAACATCCAAGCTTTGAGCTGGCCAAAAATATAGTAGATACCATCAATAACCATTTTAAAGATACGCTAGCCTATGCTGAAGATGCATCGAGCATTAAGGTTTTTTTCCCTGCTACCACAATGCCAGATAAAGTGAAATTTATCTCTTCTATTCTTAATCTTCCTGTTAAAACTGTAAATGAGCCTAAGATTGTGATTTATGAGCGTACAGGGACTGTTGTTATGAGTGGTGATATAAAAATTGACACCCCTGTATATATCTCCCATGGCAATATTTATGTGACTGTCCAAAAGAAGCCTCAAGTCTCCCAACCAAATCCTCTTAGCGGTGGAAAGACAGTAAAGACGCAAAAAGTTACTACAACGGTAGAAGAGGAAAATGGTAGAATTTTTCCCATAAACTCACCCTCTTTAAGAGATCTTGTAAAAGCTCTTAATGATTTGGGTGTATCGCCAAGAGATTTGATCGCTATTATTGAAGCGATCAAAAAAGCTGGGAAGTTGCACGCAAAAATAATCATAATGTAGGAAGAGTGATGCAGATACAGAGCTATTGGGATCTTGCCCAACTTTCACAAATTAAAACTTTAAATAGAGCAAGTGAAGCGGTGGAGGAGGAGTTTGTACATCTTTTTTTAAAAGAGGTGCGCAAAAGTTTACCTACCGCCCCTTTAATGAGTAACTCTTTTGCCTCAAGGCTCTATCTCGATTTGGTAGATATGCAATTAGCAAAAACGATTACGCAAAGTGATCAGCTAGGGCTCAAAGAGTATATCCAAAAGGCTGTTAAAGAGTATGAAAAGCAGAGTCGATGAGTAAGGCGTTAGAGCTCGTTTTTACAAAGATTAATAAGCATTCGGATGCCATTGTTGTCGTTTTAATATTGGCAATACTTGGCTCAATGGTACTACCAGTACCCCCTTTTTTGCTGGATCTTCTCTTAACGACCTCTATTACCCTTTCTATGGTAATGTTAATGGCTTCTGTATATGTGACTAATCCTTTGCAAATTTCTGCTTTTCCCTCCCTTCTTTTGATTGCTACACTTTTTAGACTCTCTTTGAATGTTGCAACCACTAGAAGAATCCTTTTACATGGTCACGAAGGGCCAGATGCTGCAGGAAAGCTAATAGAGAGTTTTGGACAGTATGTGGTGGGGGGAAACTATATTGTAGGAATTATTGTTTTTGTAGTACTTGTAACGATAAATTTTATTGTGATTACCAAAGGAACAGAGCGTATTAGTGAAGTAGGAGCACGGTTTACCCTTGATGCGATGCCTGGAAAGCAGATGGCGATTGATGCCGATTTAAGTGCTGGATTGATTGATGAGGAGGAGGCACGAAGAAGAAGAGAAGAGATTGCCAAAGAGGCAGATTTTTATGGAGCGATGGATGGAGCGAGCAAATTTATTCGTGGTGATGCTGTAGCAGGAATTATTATTACACTTATCAATATTATAGGGGGTATTGCAATAGGAATGGCACAACACCATATGGATCTTGCTACAGCTACTGCAAATTTTACAATTTTAACGGTTGGTGATGGATTAGTAAGCCAGATCCCCTCTCTTATCACCTCCACGGCTGCCGGTTTGATGGTTACAAGAGCAGTCTCTGAGGAGAATCTTGGAAAAGAGATCTTTGCACAGCTTACTGGGTATCCTAAGGCACTTTATATGAGTGCAGGGGCGCTGTTGGTAATGGGATTAGTACCCGGGATGCCTTTTGTGCCTTTTACTATTTTAGCTTCTTTGTTGGCGTTGACTGCATATATGATGCAAATAGAGCTGCATCGTAAAGAGACAAAAGAGGCGGAGCAAAAAGCACAAGAGATCCTTCAAGAGAGTGAAGAGGAGGAAGAGGATTTTGTTGTGCAGCCTGAGACAATCGCCTTTGAGATAGGCTATGGACTGATCCCTTTAGTAGATGAGGGACAGGGAGGAGAGACGATTAAGCGTATTAAATCATTGCGAAAACAGTTGAGCAAGGATCTGGGTATTATTATCCCTCTTATTCATATCAAAGATAATTTAGAGCTGGGCTCTGGTGAGTATCGCATATTGATTCGCGGGGTAGAGGTGGCGCGAGGAGAGGTCTATCCAGGAAAATTTTTAGCAATTGATACAGGAAGCAGCAAGGGGAAAATTGATGGTATAGAGACGACAGAGCCAACATTTGGTCTCAAAGCTTACTGGATCGATGAGAGTAAAAAGGAGCAGGCTAAGATATTAGGATACACGGTAGTGGATATTCCTACCGTTATCATTACGCATCTTTCTGAAGTTATCAAGGCGCACTCTTATGAGATTCTTGGCAGAAGTGAGACAAAAGAGCTTGTAGAGGCTTTGGCAAAACGCTATCCTATCGTAAAAGAGTTGGTACCTGAGCAGGTAAGCTACTCTATTTTGCATAGAGTTTTGCAAAATCTTCTCAAAGAGCATATCCCTATAAAAGATTTATTGACAATTATTGAGTCGTTATCAGATAATGTGCATAAAACCACCGATACAGATATTTTAACGGAGTTAGTCAGGGAGTCCCTTTCTCGGCTTATTACCTCTTTGTATGTAAAAGATGGAGTGCTGTATGCAATGACGCTGGGAAATAGGAGTGAAGAGTATCTGTATGAGAAGATAAAAGAGTACAACGGTAATCTTCCTCCTTTAGATCCTGTGAAGCTACAAAAATTTATAGTGCAAATTAATAGTAATTTAGAAAAATTTATCGTGCATCAAAGAACGCCAGTCTTGCTAACCTCCACAAATGTACGAAGATATGTTTATAAATTGCTAGAGCCCTATTTGTCCAATGTAGCGGTACTCTCTTATAATGAGATTGAGCCCAAAACAAAATTGAATATAATTGCCAAGGTAGAGTTTGATGGAAATAATTAAGTATGAGGGAAATGACCTTGATGAGCTTATTATTCAAGCAAAAAAAGAGTATGGTGAGGATGTTAAAATTATAAGTTATGAGGTCAATGAGACAGGAGTTCTTCCATTTTTAAAAAAGAAGAAGTATTCACTCTTTATTCAAGTACCTGATCCAGATGAGGGTTTTTTAGATATTTTGGCAAAGGAGGAGAAAAGCGAAGAGATTGATCGCTTTTTAGAGAAAATTGAGGAGATGATTGATAAAAAGATCGAGCCTCTTAAAAAAGCTATTCTTGAAAAGAGTGGTAATACACCAGAGCTTCCTCCTCATACCTCTATTCAGACTCCTTTGGATTTCGCTAAGGAGTTTACAGAATTTACAGGGGATGCTCTTGATTTAATAAAACTTCTATTAAAAAAGGATGTGGATCCCAAAATTGCCAAGCAACTTGTAAAGGAGTCTTGCGGTTTTGATATAGATGCCAATAAATTTGATCTTAATACCTCCTTTTTTAAAGAGGCATTAGTAAATGCAATAGAGAAAAAGATTAGATTTAAAGGACCTTTAAAGATTCAAAAGGGCTCTTTTAAAGTGATTGCTTTTGTCGGTCCCACAGGAGTAGGCAAAACTACAAATCTTTTTAAAATTGCTTCAGAGCTGGTTATTAATCAAAAACTCAAAATTGCTGTCATTAGTATAGATACCTTTAAAATAGGCGCTATTCAGCAAGCCCGATCCTTTTCCAATATTCTTAATATCCCTTTTTATGCCATTACAGATTCTAAAAATCTTAAGAAAACTTTGCAAAATCTTAACGGCTTAGATGTAGTGCTTATTGATACAGTGGGACGTAGCCATTACGATTACTGGCGACTTGGGGAGATGAAGGAGATTTTAGGGAGTGGAAGTGACTTTATGGAGATTACTTTGGTCATAAGCTGCAACTATAAAAATTCGGAAGCGTTAGAGATTGTTAATAGATATAGAACCTTTTTTCCCATTAATGATATATTTTTTACAAAAATTGATGAGACCCATAAGCCCGGAATTTTGTTAAATCTTCCTATCAAAAGTAATATTCCTCTTTCATTTATTAGTACAGGACAAAAAGTTCCAGAAGATATACGCATTCTTAATCCAGAAAGAGTTGCCAACTATATATTAGGTGAGAGTATATGATTGATCAAGCAAGTGGATTACGAGCGCTAGTATCAAAAAATGGGATCCATAATAGTAAATTTATTACCATAGCCAGTGGAAAAGGGGGGGTAGGAAAGACCAATTTTGCTCTCAATTTCTCCTACATCCTAGCGCAAGAGTTTAAAAAAAAGGTGCTATTGATAGATGCAGATATAGGTATGGCAAATATTCATCTCTTTTTGGATTTGGATCCTGTAAAGAATATGAAACATCTTTTTATGGGTGAGAGGATTGAAAATATTATTCAAAAAGCGTATGCTTTTGATGCGCTTTTGGGCTTTTCTGGTTTGGATGAGCTCTATGAGATGGATGATATGCCTATGCAAACGGTTATTGCGCAGTTGGATGCAGTATCAAAAAATTATGACTATATTATTATTGATACAGGAGCAGGGATCGATGAGAAAGTGGCAGCTTTTTTGAGGGCTTCTAGTAAATCGTATATAATAACTACACCAGAACCCACAGCATTGATGGATGCTTATGCTCTGATAAAATCGATGTATAATATGTATGGATATGAGAGCTTCAAAATTGTTGTGAATATGTGTAGAGATAGGGAGGAGGGTACACTGACATTTAGCAAGTTACAAATCTCTGTCAATAAGTTTTTAGATATAGATGTGGATCTGTTAGGAGTATTACCTTATACCGATAACTTGAAAACAGCGGTCAAGAAAAAGGAGCTTATAGCAAAGAGTTATCCAAAAGATGCCTATACAAAGAGTATACGCCAAATTTGCAAAGAGGAGTTAAAAATTGAGCCAAAAAGTCAAGAGAGGTTTTGGCAAAAACTTTTTCATTTTATGGGAAAAAGCTAACAATGAAGATAAGTAAAGAGCAAAAACAGCAGATGATTTTGGATAATACACCTTTGGTAAAAAAGGTTGCTTCCAAAATATTTTTTAAGCTTCCTCGCGATGCGGGTATTGAGTTTGATGAGCTTGTAAATACGGGAATTATCGGTTTAATAAAGGCAATTGACAAATTTGATGAGTCAAAAGCGCAGTTTTCAACCTATGCCTATATTAAGATAAGAGGAGAAATACTCGATTATCTAAGAAGTTTGCATATTATGCCTCGTAGTATGCGAGAAAAGATAAAAAAAGAGAAGGAAGAGGGCAAAGATATTCCTCTGTCAAATTTGGCGATAATGATTAGTATGGAGAAGGCGTTGGGGGGAGAGGATAGCTCCTTACGTCTGATTGATATAATGGTGAGTAATGATATTGGTCCAGAGGAGCAGGCGCTTAATGCGCAAATTGGCGATAAGATTTTTGAAGCGATGGAGCAGTTGAGTGAAAAAGAGCGTAAAACTTTGCAGATGTTTTTTTTTGAGGAGCGTGAGCCCAAAGAGATTGCAGCTGCGCTTGGTATATCACAATCTAGAGTATCGCAGATAAAGTCGCAAGCTATTAAAAAGCTTAAAACTATTTTAAAAGATTTGGAGCAGTTATGATTCTTTTTGATTTTTTGCTAAAAAACCTTAATACCAAGATGCCAGTAGCTACAACCTCCTTTCAAGAAGAGGCAGCACAAAAGAGCCTCTTTTCTACACTTTTACAAGATTTTTTACAAGAGAGCTTTAGTCCAAAGGCTCTTTATACACCGAAGTTTGAGACTACGAATGTATCAAACTCCAACTTTTTGCTTCATGCAAAGAGTCAATTTCCATTTGTCCTCAAGCATCTTTATTATGGTAACGGGGAGGAAAAAAGGCATCTCTCCTCTTTACGGCAGATAGATCAAAAGAGCTCTTCTTATAATTTTGTACAAGCTAGCATAAAAAAAGCAAAGTTTGCTCCTCTACAAAAGAGTATCTCCTCTTCTTTGGATATTTTTCCACTCCAAAATAGTGCAAAGCAGAAAATAGATCTTTTATCACCCATAAAAATAAAAAAGAAGAAAAAAAATTATTTGCCTCCTACGCAGTTTTCCTTGCAAGAGGTTGCAGTAAAGCACAATACTTCTTTTAAAGAGCTTCATCATCAAGAAGTAAAAAATATCTCAACAAAAGCACTCATAAAAAAGCTCCCTCTTTTGGCACATACTCCATTAAAAAGCAAAAAAGTTATACCCACTTTAACCAAACTCTCGTTGAATAAAACTTTTTTTCTCTCTAAGAAGGATCCTGGAGTTGCTAAAGTATTAAGCAATCCAACGCCCTCTCTAAAAAGAGATCTAAAAAGTAATACCCTAAAAATTCCTGAAAATAGAGTAGATAAGGGTCAGGAAGATAGCAAAAATATGCCCCCTTACATACTAGCTGCACAAATAAACGGAATATATAGTGTACATAGCAAGGAGCATAAAGAGGTAATAAGGATTGAAGATAGTAAAGTTGGAAAAAGAGAAAAAAGTTTCCATTATGAAAGTGTGCAGAAAAATTTTACAAAGCAAGTTGTGGATGATAAAAGAGCTAGGGAGTTGCAGCTATCTGGAGAGGCTAAAATTGAAGAGCAAAAGGATAAAAAAAGCGTAACAAAAAAGAGTGGGGAGTTTTTAGAAGATTTCTCTATGCAACAAGAGTTGCATAAAAAGAGTGAAATGCAAGAGAAGCTGCAAGATCCTTTGGTATATAACAAGAAAAAAGAGGAGCAGCCAAGATTTTTGGGAGATCAAGTTTTCTCCAAAAGAGGGGTAGAAGCCCCTATGCAGCATCCAATACAACCGCAAAGAACGCTGGCACATAAAAAGCATTTAGGAGTGCAGATTAATACCCTTCATCCTATACAACCGCAAGAGAGACTGGCACACAAAAGACATTTAGGAGTACAGGCAAATACTCCTCATAGAATGCAATTGCAACCAGAGAATAAAAAACTAAAGGGTTTTACCATGGAAGAGAAAAGACCTTCATTACAAGAGAGAGAGAGCCAAGAGCATATACTTTCCTTTTTACAAGAAAATAGTGCTCTCTCATCAGCTCCACTCTCCAATAATCAAAACAATCAAGATAGCTTTAAACAGAGTGGCTCTGGTGATACTTTTTTGCAATCTCACGAGAGTGATTTGATAGATGTAGGGGAGCAGTTTGAAATTCCCCGTCGCCAAACCCTTACTCTAAAGCTGCCAGATACTACTGTGAATATTAATTGGCATCACAACCATCTCTATATGCATTTTACCTCTTCTATGGCACTCCCTTTACATCCGAATATAGAGGAGTTTATTACAAATGTGATGCAAGAGGGTGGCTATGAGAGGTATAAAGTCGTTTTTAAAGATAAGCAAAAAAGAGTGACTATAACTTCCCAAGAGAGTGAAAAAACTTCATCTCAAGAGAATAGCTCGATAAATGTTAAAGTATAGTATTGTAATTTTTGTATTTATTGCTTTTGTGTATGGCGAAGAGGTAAATACTACTACAAAGAGTCTTTCCAATGAAAAGAGGATCGCTTATGTTTTTAAGCATGCTGTGAGGGATTTTCATTACGGCTCTTATTATCAAGCTTTAGATGAGCTTGCCTATGTGGCAAAATTTCCTCAATCTCCTTACTATTTGCCCGCTCTTTTTATGTTGGCCAATACCTATCTTTATATTGGCAAAAGAGTTGGTGAAAAGAGATATTTTTGGTCTGCGCTAAACTACCTCAACCTCTATCTGGCTAGAGGAGGGGAGAAAAACTATAAATTTTATACTCTTAAAGCTAAAATTTATGAGCATTTGGGTTTTTATGAGCGTGCTTTTGCTCTGTATAAGATGGCTTTGCAAAAAGCAGCCACAAAGCAGGAAAAACTTCCTATTATTATGGGATTGTTGCGTACGGCTGTGTGGTTAGAGCGTATAGATTTGGCTACAAAGTATATGCTTATTTTGAGTATAGAGAACTTAAGTAAAAGTCAGCAAAAAGAGTTTATATTTTTACAGGGGATGTACTATTTTGCTAAAAAAGAGTATCCAAAAGCATTAAGTTATTTTAAGCAGACATATAAAGATTTTGAGAGTTTTTTAATCGATAATCCCTCTTACTACTATCTTGTTGCTGAGACTGCTTATAGGAATGGTGATTTACAATTTGCGCAGATGCTCTTTCGTCGAATTTTAAATTACATAAAAAACAAAGAGGTTGTGCAAAGGAGTCTTTTGCGTTTGGGAGATATAAAATTTTTGGAAAAAGATTATCATGGAAGTATAAACTACTATGTTCGTCTTATTAAAAGTTTTCCCGATTCTGAGTTTGCTACGATTGCAAAGTTGAAGCTCCTTTTTATTATAAAAAAAGATAAAAATGCTCGTCACTATATCAAAAAATATATGCCAGATGCACTTTTTTTGCAAGATCCACTCCATTTCATTGCCCAAACCCTTGTCAAATATAGAAATAGCTATATAGGAGTTTTTGCACTGGCCAATTTTGGTATGGAGACTTTTGAAATTGGCAGTGAGAAGCTGTATAAGCGATTGAGTTGGGAGCTCTCATTGCTTTTTCCCAAAAAATTAAAGTTTGAGCAGATTGAGTATTTTCGCCGTTTATGGACAACATATATAAATGACTCTAAAAATGGTGCTTATATCTGTCTTTTATATGAAGCAAATCCTGAGTTTTTCTATAAAGTTTTTGAGCCTGCTACTCTTTATAATATTGCTGTTTATCTTCATAAATGTAAAAAGGAGTCATTGCGTCTAAAGCTTTTGGCAAAAATTTATAAAGATCATCCCAACCAAAAGAGTGTTATGCGCTATGTAGAGGCTCTTTATGAGAATCGAAAATTTACTCAAGCATTACAGATCTTACAAAAGCACTCTTTTACTTCTTGCAATTTTTTAAAGCTTTATGCAAAGGTTTGCTTTGTGGCAGATGCCTCTTGTGAGGAAGTTTATAAGAAGCTTGTGCAGTTTTGTCCCAAAAATGAGCTTTATAGAGATATTTTTGCTAATGTTTTGTCAATGAGGCATAATCGATTGGATACGCAGTTTTTAGCTCAGCAAAAGAAATTTATTGCCCAAACGTACTTGAAAGATGAGGTAGTCAAGAAATTTGTTCAGCTATTTGCTCAAAAGCTGCTAGAAAAGGAGCGTTATGGGGATCTTATCAACCTTTTAAGTCCAATAGCCACTTTTATTCAGCGTGACTGCTTTTTAAATAGTATATTATCTCTTTCTTATGTTAGAATTGGTAAAATCGATTATGCTAGAGAGATGCTTACTAAAGCAAAAGGGTGTAACAACAGCTGGTATATGTTGGCAAAAGTTGCAATAGAAGATAGCTTATTGCAGCAGAAGATAAAGGAAGAGAATGTGGGAGACAATTGATAAGCTGAGTGGTATGGCCTCTTTTTATCTTAAAAGAAGTCAAGTGATTGAGGGCAACATTGCCAATGCAGATACTCCCGGTTTTAGAGCAAAGGATCTTGTTTTTGCTCAGGAGTTGCAAAAGAGTTTACCTCTTAAAAAGAGTAGTAGCAGACATCTAGATCCTACAAACCAAGATAAAAAGTTTGAGGAGATAGAGCTTAGTAATGTGCGTGGATATGATGATAACCGTGTAGATATTCAAGAGGAGCTGGCAAAACTTGCAGAGAGTGCCATAATGTATAAGGCATTGGCAGAGAATCTAAAGAAAGAGTTTGAAAAATTTAAAATTGTCATCAATGGGAGATAGAGATGCTATTTAAGGGATTGGAGGTTGCACAAACAGGACTTTCTGTACAAAAGTACCGTATGGATATTATTGCTAGTAATATGGCTAATGTGAACTCTGTCGATGATAAAGGGCAGCCTTATAGAAGAAAAATTCCTATTTTTGAAGAGGTGTTGGATAAAGAGCAAGATATTACTCTTTCAAAGGTGACTATAAAAAAGGTGGTAGCAGATCCTGCTCCTTTCAAATTAAAATATGATCCTACAAACCCTCTTGCAGATAAGAATGGATATGTAAAACTTCCTAATATTGATCCAATGAGAGAGATGGTGGATATGATTTCAGCAATGCGTACATATGAAGCCAATCTTACCGCTTTTAATACCCAAAAAGATATGTTACTCAAAAGCTTGGAGATTATAAAAGTATAAAGGATAGTCAATGCAAATTGAGAGTATAACAAATGTTTTAGCGTCAGATGTGACACAAACGCAAAGAGGTAGTGAGAGCGGTTTTCTTGATCTAGTAGAAAAATTTGTTGCAGATGTCAATGGTGATTTGCAAGCAGCTACTCAAGCAAAAGAGAGGTTGATGCAAGGAAAAGTGGATAATATGGTTGCATTGATGGCAACGGTGGAAAAGGCAGATATCTCTCTTCGTTTAGCTACAGAGATACGAAATAAAGCTCTTGAAGCCTATCAAGAGATTATGCGAATGCAAGTATAAGGTGC
Organism: Nitratiruptor sp.; assembly: GCA_015494595.1. Lineage (GTDB taxonomy): Bacteria > Campylobacterota > Campylobacteria > Campylobacterales > Nitratiruptoraceae > Nitratiruptor. The sequence goes on along the minus strand of WGAX01000209.1, from coordinate 13,155 downwards.
ATCATTGGCAATTGATTTTAGCAGTATAAAAGAGAGAGCAGGTAAACTCTTTCAAGATCACAACTTTCTTAAAACCCTTTTTTTGGGGTTAAGTATAATGGCTATTATTGTTTTATTGTCTGCTTTACTGGTACGCGATCTGAGCAAAGAGGAGTATGGTGTACTCTATACCAATCTAAGTCCTGATGATGCGGGAAAAATTTTAGGTGAGTTGCAGCAAGAGAAGATTCCATATAAGGTGGAAGGGGATGGCTCTATTATTTTAGTACCAAAGAGTAAAATATATGATATTCGACTCAAACTTGCTGCTAAAGGGATTCCCTCTTCAAATGAGGTTGGTTTTGAGCTCTTTAATGAGCCTAAAATGGGGGCTACCCACTTTCAGGAAAATATCAACTACCTGCGAGCTATAGAGGGGGAGCTTGCTAGAACCATCAAAAAGATAGATGCCATCAAAGATGCAAAAGTAAATATAGCTCTGCCCCAAAACTCCATCTTTGCAAGAGAAGAGGATGAAGCAAAAGCTTCTGTCATCGTCTCTTTATGGCCAGGAAAAGATCTAAGCAAAGAGCAGGTAAAAGCTATTATCTTTTTAGTTTCCCACGCAGTAGCAAAGCTAAAACCGCAAAATGTAACAGTAGTGGATAATAGAGGAAGAGTTCTTTCAGATTGGATTGAAGAGGAGAAGAGTAGAGAGCTAGGCGATGTAGTAGATATTAAAAGAAAGATCAAAAGGGATATTGAAAAGAGCATCCAATCGATGCTGGCAAGAGCTTTAGGCGCACAAAAGGTGGTAGTGCGTGCCAATGTGGAGATAGAGACTGCAAAGGTTCATAAAAGAGATGAAATTTACGATCCAGATAAGGTAGCAGTAGTTAGTGAGAGAAAAATTCAAGAGAAAACTAAAGGATATGAAAAGCAAAAAGCAGGAGCGCCCGGTACCCCTACTAATGTGCCTGCGACAATTAATACAAATAGTAAAAATCTTCTACTAGATAGAAATAAAAAAGATGTAACGACTAATTATGATGTAACAAAATCTCTTATAGTTACAAAACAGAATGTTTTTAGGATCAAAAAGATAAGTGTGGGTGTTTTGGTAGATGGAAAATATATTAAAAAGGAGCAAAACGGCTCAGTAGAGATGGAGTATGTGCCTCGAAGCAAAGAGGAGCTAGCAGCATTTGAGAGACTTATTAAGAGTGCCATTGGTTTTGATGAGAAGCGAGGAGATACTGTTACGGTAGTTAGTGTGCCTTTTGAGACTTCCCAAGAGCAGATAACGCCAAATGCTTCAGAGCAGATGGGGCAAAAGTATGTACTTATAGGTGGTGCTGCTGCAATGGCTCTGACTCTTTTAGGCTTGATAGCCTTTATGATAATGAGACAAAAAAGAGCAAAGCTTCGTGAGCTTGAGGCAGAGCAAAAAGCAGCTTTGCAAGCATCTCCTTTGGGTGAGGCGGCCCAGGCTGCTGCAGCTTTGCATGAAGAGGAGGCTTTCAACTTTGAAAATGAGCCTGTATATCAAAAGATTTTAGAGATTGCAGAGGATAATCCTGAAATTGTGGCAAATATGATAAGTAAATGGATGAGAGAAGAGAGTAAATGAAGTTAGAGCTTGATGATTTTTCAACCTTTGAGGAGGTAAAAAAGGAGAGTGCTTCCCTTAAAACTTCGCTGGAGCCTCAAGATCAAGATAAAATTGCCCAAATAGAGCAGTTTTATCAAGCAAAGATGGAAGAGCTTGAGAAACACTATAAAGAGCTTATCAATAATATCTCTGAGCAAAGTTATGAGCAGGGTTTTAATGATGCCGCAAAGAAGCTGCAAAGGCAGATCGAAGAGGAGCATAAAAAGAGAGAGAAGGAGCTTGAAGAGCAAAAACATCAAGAGATTATGCAACTGCAAAAGAGATACCAAGAACTTGAGGAGAAATTGGAGGAGAAGCATAAACTCTTCTTAAACCGTTTTGCAGATATTTTTCTTGACAATGTTGCTGAGGTTTTGGAATTTCTTTTCATTGATAAACACAATACTCCGACAATCTATAATGCCATAAAAAATCTTCTGAACGATTTTAGCAACTATATGCCTTTGAATGTGGTGGTCTCTGATCAGCTCTATGAGGAGATCAAAGATCTCTTTAAAGGAGTAGAAGTTAAAAAAAGCAAAGAGCTAGCCAATAATGAGTTTAGTATAGAGTTTTCTGATTTTAAGATCGAAAATAGAATCAAAGAGAAACTTGATGTGATTAAAGATGAAATTAAAAGAGAGACTAAAAAACTTATCTAAATTTAGTATAAAAGGGCGTATTGTTGGCGTAAGTGGACCCATTATAGAGGCCTATTTGCCAAATGTCTCCATAGGTGATTTATGCTATTTAGAAAATGGCGTAGAGGCAGAAGTAGTGGGTTTTAAAGAGGGAAAGACTCTCTTGATGGCATATGATGATACAAGAGGAATCAAGGTTGGAAGTTTTATTAAAGCAGCATTAGAAAGAGCTAGCGTAGGGGTGGGAAAGGATCTGCTAGGGTGTGTGCTTGATGCCTTTGGCAATCCCTTAAATAGAGAGTTTGTGCACTATACTAATAAGTACTATTTAAAAAATGATCCTTTTAACCCTTTGCTGCGTGATCGCATAAGTGAGCCTTTAGATGTGGGTATTCGTAGTATTAATGGACTTTTGACTATTGGCAAAGGGCAAAGAATAGGAATATTTGCAAGTGCTGGTGTTGGGAAAAGTACCCTTTTGGGAATGATTGCCCGTTATACAGAAGCAGATGTGAATGTTATAGCCCTTATTGGAGAGCGGGGAAGAGAGGTAAAAGAGTTCATTGAGGATAACCTTACGCAAGAGGGATTGCAAAAATCTGTGGTAATAGCTGCAACCTCGGATCAAACCCCTTTGGCAAAGGTGCGTGCAGTCTATGTAGCTATTGCCATTGCAAACTACTTTTCCAATAGAAAAAAGAATGTACTCTTTTTGGTAGACTCTTTAACCAGACTTGCTATGGCGCAACGGGAGATAGGTTTGGCTACAGGGGAGCCTCCAACTTCTAAGGGTTACACACCTTCTGTCTTTTCTCTTTTGCCAAAAATCATAGAGCAGGCAGGAACTTTTAGCAAGAAGGGAAGCATTACCGGAATCTATACTGTGCTGATTGAGGGTGATGAGCTTTCTGGTGATCCTGTAGCAGATGCTGCAGTAGGATTTTTGGATGGGCATATAGTCTTATCCAAAGAGATGGCACAAAAGCGTATCTTTCCTGCAGTTGATCCTCTCAAAAGTATCAGTAGATTGACTCCCCAATTGGTAGAGGAGGAGATGCTTGCTTATCAAGCAGAGTTTATCAATCTCTTGGCTACCTATAAAGAGGCTGAGGATATGATTAATATGGGGCTCTATAAAAAGGGCTCTTCTGCTGCAATAGATAAAGCAATAGAGAGTTATGATAAGCTTTTAGACTATCTCAAGCAGCCAATTAGTGTACGCAAAAGTTTGCAAGAGAGTTTTGCAGAGCTGAAAAATTTGATGCAATCTTTAAAGAGTAGCGAAAATAGGGAGCTTTTAAAGTCTAATTAATTCATTTTGGGATAAAATCTTTTTATTACCTCTTGGATGAAGGATCAGTATGGCTACAACTCCCATCGATATGATCAAAAGCGTAACAGGCAAAGAGATTGCAGTCTATAAAGAGGATTACGATAACTCGCAAATAGATCAGGAAGGATTTTTAAAAGTACTTTTAACCTATTTTCAGTATCAAGACCCTTTTGAAGCAGAAGATATATCAAAATTTATCGATAATACTGTTAAGCTTAGAGAATTAGAGGTTATGAAAAATTTTGAAGACTCTGTACAAGCTCTCAATGATAATAATACGCTGTTTTTAAATACTACCAATTTGATAGGAAAAAAAGTAGTCTATAAAGGAGATGAGACATATATAGAAAATGGGAAAGGGAGTGTAGGGTTCGAGCTTAAAAAGAGAGCCCAATATGCCACAGTGTATCTGTATGATGCACAGGATAATATCGTAGCACAAAAGGAGTTTAATAATCTAGAGGCAAGAAAAAAGTATAAATTTGTTATTGATGATCCTCAAATAGCAGATGGATACTATAAGGTAAGTGTTGTAGCTAAAAATGGTGATGAAAAGGTCGATAGTGATATATATGCTACTGCCTTAGTTAGCGGAATACAAAAAGATGGAAGTGATATATTGGTGCTTTTTAAAAAGGGCAGCATTAAAATAAGTGATATAGTAGAAATTGGAGGAGAAAAATGATACAGTCATTCTATACGGGTAATACGGGATTAACTTCCAATAAACAGTGGCTCTCTGTTATTTCAGACAATATTGCCAATGTTAATACCACAGGTTTTAAACAAGAAAGAGTCAATTTTCAAGATCTCATATCAAGCTCTCTTACAACCTATGCCGCATCCGGAACGCCAAAAAACAAAGAGATTGGTGGAGGAAGTTTTGTTGGCTCTACTGTAAAAGATTTTGGACAGGGCTCTTTTAAAAATACCAATGATCCCTTAAATCTTGCGTTAGATGGCGAGGGATTTTTTATGGTAAAAAATCCCAGTGCAAAGCTTACTTACTACACCAGAGATGGAAGTTTTAGAATTGATGCAAATGGAGATGTGGTTACACAGTCTGGTTACAAGTTACAAGGTTGGAAACTAGATGATAATGGGAATATGGCAGGAGCTATGGATAATGTTTCTATTCCTAGCTCCCTTCCTCCCAAAACTACTTCCAAAGTGATTTTTGAAGAGCCAACAAATCTCAACTCTAGCGCACAGCAACCCTCTACACCGTTTGATAGGAATGATTCCTCTTCCTATAACTATGTTAATACAATGCCGGCTTATGATAGTTTGGGGAATGAGCATGTTTTATATTTTTACTTTGTCAAAAGCGGAGCAAATCAGTGGGATGTACACGCTTTTTTAGATGATGGCACCACTGATCAGAGTACCTCTTTGACATTTGACAGTGATGGTAATATTACTGGAAGTGCAACACAAAATCTCTCCTATACTCTTACAAATGGGGCAAATAATTTAACTATTAAAGTCTCTTATGAAAAGATGAAACAGGTAGCATCCGATTTTATATTCTACTCTCAGCAGGATGGATATGGTAAAGGCGATTTGATGAGTGTAAGCGTGAGTGAAGATGGCGTTATTAAAGGAAGCTATACAAATGGGCAGGTCAAAGATATAGCCCGTTTGGCAGTTGCTACTTTTAAGGATAAGGAGATCCTTGTACGCAAAGGAGATAATCTCTATTTACCAAACCAAAATACATTTACACCTATTATTGTTCCGGGGGGAGTTATTAATAAAGTACGAAGTGGTATGCTTGAGATGAGTAATGTAGATATTTCACAGGAGTTTATCAATCTTATGACTGCCCAAAGAGCTTACCAAGCAAATGCCAAAACAATTACCACAAGCGATCAAATTCTTCAGGCGACAATGGATATTAAGCGTTAAGTAAGGGTATCTAATGGCTGAAGAGACAAATGAAACGCAAGGGGAAAAGCAAGGTGGTAAAAAGAAGTTTCTAATCATTCTTATAGTATTACTATTGCTTATAGGAGGAGGGGCAGGGGCTGCCTATAAGTTTTTGGTGCTGGATAAACAGAAAGAGGAGAAAGAGAAAAAAGCACAAAAGGTTGTAGAAGAGATTAAAAATGTAGAAGATCTTGGGGTACAGTTTGATGTAGGTACATTTATTGTTAATTTGCAAGATAAAGATGCAGATCGCTATTTAAAAATTAGCATCGTTTTAGATGTACAAGATGAGAAGATTAAGATGGAGTTGGAAAAGCGTCTGCCTCAAGTCAAAGATGCAATCACTACCCTGTTATTTACAAAATCCTCCAATGATTTGAGAACGGCAGAGGGTATAGAGGAGTTGAAAGAGGAGATTTTAAAACGGGTGAATGCAATTTTGCCAATAGGTGGCGTCAAGAATGTCTATTTTACCGATTTTGTGATTCAAACGGCATAATGGATGGAATGATGAAAAATCCTGTTAATCCAAAATTGTCTTTTTTGGATGATGTTCATGTGAAACTCTCTATTAGTATTGGGAGCATTGAGAAGCTGCTTGTTGAGATTTTGGCATTGAAAGAGGGAGATATTATTGAGCTAGATAAAAAGATTGATGAGTATATTGATATTAAACTCAATGATAAAAAGTTTGCCATAGGAGAGATTGTTATTGCTAATGAGAAATATGGTGTAAGGGTCGTTGATCTTGCCGGATAGTGTAGAGCTTGTAAAGTTTTTTGCCTCCTTTGCTGTAATTTTGACTATTTTGTATGCTCTTTACTATTATGTGCAAAATTTTACTCCTAAATTGACACCAAAGGGGCGCTATATTCATATAGTAGAGAGTAGGGTTATAGGCAAAAATAGATTTTTACTCCTCGTGGAGGTGAAGGACAAGGTTTTTTTACTTGCTCTTGATGAAGGAGGAACAAAGGTATTAAAAGAGTGGGAGAGAGAAAGTAGTTGAAAGGAGTACTACTGTTTTTAACGCTGATAGCTTTGCCACTTTTTGGAGCCAATATAGTTGATGAAACAGTAGCACAGCTAAAAAATATTGATATATCTTTAAAAATTCTTTTTCTTATTACAATTTTAAGTATAGCACCTGCTATTTTAATTACAGTAACCTCTTTTACACGAATTGTCATTATTCTCTCTTTACTTCGTCAGGCTTTGGGCATTCCCCAATCTCCTCCTAACCAAGTTATTATTGCGTTAGCGCTTTTTTTAACATTTTTTATTATGAAGCCTCTTTATCAAGAGATTCATATGCAAGCAATAGAGCCTTATATGCAAAAAAAGATTGATGATAAAGAGGCAATAGAGAGGGCTATAGAGCCTGTGAAGAGATTTCTTCTTCATAATACACAAAAAAAGGATCTACAGCTTTTTTTAAATATTGCAAAAGAGCATCCAAAAACTCCGGAAGATATTTCTCTTACTACACTGATTCCAGCCTTTTTAGTGAGTGAAATTAAGATAGCTTTTGAAGTGGCTTTTGTAATTTTTCTCCCGTTTTTAGTTATTGATATGCTTGTAGCGAGTATTTTAATGTCGATGGGAATGATGATGATACCTCCTATGATGATTTCATTGCCTTTTAAGCTGATTCTTTTTATATTATCCGATGGATGGGAGCTTCTTATAAAAGCGTTGATAGAGAGTTATAAATGACAATAGAGCAGACTATTACATTGGTAGAGCAGATGCTAAAAACTGCTTTGATTGTAGGAAGTCCTGTTTTATTGGCTGCTTTTATAGTAGGAATCGTAGTAAGTATTTTTCAGGCTGCCACGCAGATTCAAGAGATGACACTCACCTTTATTCCTAAGATTGTAGCTGCTGTTGTGACGCTCATTATTTTTGGCTCTTGGATGTTTGTAGAGTTGCGTGACTATTTTCAATCTGTTTTTCAATCGATTACCATTATTGTACGATGAAAGCCCCTTTTACTCCACAAGAGGCTTTACTCTTAGTACTTGTAATGAGTAGGGTTATCGGCGTTTTTTTTAGTTTACCCTTTTTTAATACCCCTTTTCTTCCTCGTAATATTAAAATTTTGCTTCTTATAGCGATCTCCTTTTTTATTCTTAAAAATGTATCTTTACATACCTCTTTGCCTATCTCTTTAACCCTTTTGCAACTCTTTTTTTTGATAGCAGCTGAGCTTCTTATGGGTTTTGCTTTAGGGCTCCTTGTCAATTTTTTTATAGCAGCTTTCTCCTATGCAGCGGAGATTATTAGCTACTTTATGGGATTGACTGTTGCTAATAGTTTTGATCCCACATATGGACAGGTTTCTGTATTGAGTAAATTTTTTATTATGCTCTTTTTTATGCTCTTTTTTGTCTCTGATGCGTATGGATATTTTATATCAGTACTTTTTATGAGTTTTGAGTATGTACCATTAGGGAGAATCGGCTTTGAGGAGGGTTTTTGGAAATTTATTCTTAAGCACAGTTTTGATATATTTATCATAGCGTTTAAGTTGGCATTCCCTTTTGCATTGATTTTATATCTAATTAACCTCTCTTTGGCCTTAGTAAATAGACTTATTCCCCAAATCAATGTTTTTATCGTAGGACTGCCTTTGCAAATTTTTGTAGGTTTTGCTGCATTGGCTGTTGGGGTGTCTGTGATAGTGTATGGAGGGTTAGATTATCTGCAATCTCTAGCCCAAAGTCTGGTAACTTTTATCAAAGGTATGTAAGTGGCAAAAGAGCCAGATAAAACCGAAAAGGCCACCCCCCGCCGTCGTAAAAAAGCACGAGAAGAGGGGCAGGTAGCAAAAAGTGTAGATATTGCTGTCAGCGCTTCATTGATAAGTATATTTTTGGCTTTTCTTTTCTATATTCCCTATGCAGCAAAAAGACTCTATGCGATCTTTATTTACTACTTTTCGGAGCCTTTAGAGCATATTCCAGAGTATGATTATGCTATTTTGTATACCTTTGTGAAGGAGGTTGCGCTTTTAATTTTGCCAATTTTTGCTCTGCTGCTCTTTGTTGGTATAGCTGCAAATGTGGCTCAGGTTGGCTTTTTTATTACTCTAAAACCTTTAGCACCAAAATTGGAGAAAATTAATCCAATAGAGGGGCTTAAGAGGCTCTTTTCATTAAAGGTACTTTTTGAATTGGTAAAGAATGTATTGAAATTGGCAGTGGCTACTGCTGTTTCTTACTATTTAGTAAGCTATCTGCTTGATGGAGTTTTTCGTTTTGCTCGCTCAAGTATATATGATGATGCCTATCTTTTAATCAAATACTCTTTGATTATGATCTTAGGATTTGCACTTTTATCTGTACCTGTGAGCATTGCTGACTTTTTTTTTCGTAGGTATGAGTTTGAAGAGAGCATTAAAATGAGTAAACAGGAAATCAAAGAGGAGCAAAAACTTTATGAAGGTAACCCACAAATTAAAGCAGCTATTAGAAAAAAGATGCGAGAGATGAGTTTAACTCGGATGATAGCAGAGGTTGCAAAAGCTGATGTAGTCATTACCAACCCTGAGCATTTTGCAGTAGCGCTAAAATATGAGAGAGTCAAGATGCGAGCACCAAAAGTTGTAGCTAAAGGAGTAGATAGAGTAGCTTTACGGATTAAAGAGGAGGCAAGAAAGCATAATATTCCTATAGAGCACAATCCTCCTCTTGCTCGTGCACTCTATCAATCTTGTGAAATAGGCGATTATATACCTCAAACTCTTTATGAAGTGGTGGCAAAAATCTTTGCCAAAGTCTATCAAAAAAGAGGGTTAGGAGGCTAAAGCGACTCTATTTCTTCCCTCTTTTTTTGCAACATAAAGAGCATTATCTGCTCGTTTGATAGTTCTGTCTATATTTGCATCTGTTTGAGGATTAAACTCTGCAACGCCTACGCTAATGGTTACTTGGCCTAAAATATCAAAACTGTGACTCTCAATAATTTTTCGTATCTTTTCTGCTAATTGCATTGCCTGTTTAGCATTGGTTTCAGGAGCAAGGATGAGAAACTCCTCTCCTCCCCATCGAAAAATGGAGTCGTAGCTGCGTACATTACTGCGGACAAGTTGGGCAACTGTTTTAAGAATATAATCTCCTGTATTGTGTCCATAGCGATCATTAATCTGTTTGAATTTATCAATATCAAAAAGAATAATGGAAAAGGGTTTCCCGCTTCGTTTTGCGCGATTGATCTCTGGAGGAACTGTAAGATAGAATTTATGGCGATTATAGAGTTTTGTGAGTTTATCAGTTACTGCCATATTCTCAAACCTGCTTTTAGTCTCTAAAATATGATAGATAAAAGCAAGTATGAGAAGAAGAGCTAAGTTTGCAAGAATAGTATTTTGCCAAAAGGTAGTAGAAAAGAGGGCTAAATTGTTATCTCTTTTATAAGAGATGAGATAGCCGATAGGTTTTGTCGTTTTGATTGGAAGAAATGTAATAGTATAGTATGTACCATCCACTTTTGTAGAGAGGGCAAAGCTTTGAGGGGGCTCTTGGGTAAGAGCTTTTGCCACTTGCTCCTCTATGCGTAGATTGATAGCGTGAATAATCTCTTTTTCTCTTGGATCAGTTGTAATTTGTGCATTTTGCTCATAGTAAAATTGTGGATGTAGATCGCTTTGTACAAAGAGGTAGTTGCCATACCCAAAAACTTTATTGTTAATAAATTTCTCGTTAATAATATAAGCATAGTAGCCTTTAAAAAGCTCTTGGAGCTTTTGGCGCAGTACATTATAGGAGATAGCAGATTTGTAGACTCCTATTAAAGTATGGTTGTAGTAGAGGGGTTTACTAAACTCTATGAGAAGCTCATTGGCACTCTCTTTTTTGTTTGTAAAAATGCTTTTCTTGCTTTTGATGAGTGTTTTTGTGGTAATCTTTTTTTGCAGCGTAATGATAGGATTACCTACAGGGTCATTAATTGTTAAATAGTTGATAGAGTATTTTTGTAAGATGGCAAATTTTGGTTGAAGAAGCTGAAAAAGTTTCTGTAAAGCTTTTTGCTCTGATCGTGCTTTGAGAAGTGTTTGTAAAAATTGCTGATCTTTTGCTAATTCATCATGGAAAAAGTTTGCTAGCATCTCATACGCATTTTTTGTTGCTTTATATTCTGAAGAGAGCTTTTGGATACTTTGTGTAAGATATAATTTAATGCGCGCATTTTTATCCACATAAAAGTAGTAACTTAAGATAGCAGAAAGGGTGAGATAGACGATTATAAAAAAGACAATTTTGATTACTCTATTTTTGATCATTTTCTTCTCTTAGTTGTGTAAGTATTTTTGTAATTATACCCACTCTTTGGGGTGTAACAAAATTGAGTGCTTCACCTGCTTTTTTTGATTTCATATTATACAAAATATATGCTGCAATTTTGGGATCGATATTGGAGAGTTTCTCTCCCGCATACTCTGGATCCATACTCTCAAAATCTTTTGCAAGTTTTTTGAAACGCTCATTTTGGATCTCTTTGATCTGTTTCTTTAGTGCTTGTTTGAGTTTTTGTAGTGTAGCCTTTTCCTGCTGAATAGCTGTTAAGAGTTTTTGGTTTTGTGCAATCCTCTTTTCTACAAGCTCTTTAAGTTTTGTAAGCTTTTTAAGCTCTTTTTCTATCTCTTTTTGCTCTGTACTCCCCCAGAGTGTAAGCGCAAAGCTACTTATTAATATAATGTTCCCTAATAAAACTCTCATTGGCTATTTCATTCTCCTGTTGGATTTGTTTATATCGCTGCCAGGCTTCTTGTTTCTTGAGCATCTTTTCTAAAGCAGATTTTTCGCTATGGAGTTGGTGGACTATTCGTTTTGTTTTCTCTAACTGATTTTTCAAGTGTGCTGCTTGGCTTTGTAAAGCTTTAATACTCTTTGTGATCTCTTGTTGAAGCCCTTCTCTATTTTGGAGGCAAAAAATTGTGGTAGGTGAAATTTGCTGGAGCTCTTCTAGTTTGCTTTTTTGTTGCTCGATACGCCCTTGAATATCTTCTATCTCTTGATTAAGAGAATGAATTGTAGTAAGGAGTTGCTCCATCTCTCTTTTTTTCTGTTTAATGAAAAACATGAAACTGTGTTTTTTCATTCGTGCTCTTTTTTTAATTTCGCTGCTTTGATCTGCTCTTTTTGTACAAACTCTATAATGCTCTCTTTGGTATGCTCATCAAGCTCCTCAAAAATTGTGCGCAAGCAGAGAGCTTTTGGTTTTTTATCTATTTCCAACACTTTTGAGTTGATATTAAAGGGGTAATCATCAAGATTAAATATAAGCTCTATCGTGTCACCAAAGCGAATTTTTCTGAGTATATCGTTGAGCTCTGTCGTACAAAATCGTGCTCCGCCTGAGCTTATATCTATAAATCTTCCTTCAAAAATAGACTTTTTGCCATTTTTAGTATAAGCAAAGTTGAGAGGAAGATCTATTTTTACCCGGGGAGTTTCTCGTCTTTGGGTTCTGTTGAGCTCAAATGTATGAGGAAATTTTATAATAGTTTTGTTTCCCTCTTTCATAATATCGGCAATTGGGAGCTCAAAGCTATATATACCATCTTCTTGACGAAGAAATATAACTTTAGCCTGCTCTCCGGGCTGAATGGATGAAGGAAGTGTACCGTCAATGACAAGCCAATACATATAGCGCTCATCTTTATCATATAAAGCTACATTGACAGTCTGATTATTGCTAAAGACCATTCTACCATTTTGAAAAATCTCTATATCTTTGGTGGTAATAAGAGGGATATAAGGGCTTACGATCTCAAAGTCAAGTTTTTTTCTCATATCGCGCACTAAATTTTCATCTGCATCAGGATTTGATTGTATGTAGAGATCGACCACCTTTTCAAAAGGTGCTTTAAATTCTAATACCAAAATGGGATCGCGCTCCATCTTTTTAGCATATTCCCAAAGAATCTCTTTCTCTTTGTCTGTGAGCTCCTGCTCCTTGGCATATGTATCAAAATAGTGTTTGAGATTTCTCTCTCTCATCTTTTTTTGTAGCCAAGTCCCCATAATAAAAAAGAGGATAATTGCCAAAATAAAGAGGATTACAATAAGCACTGTTGTTGTCTGATCCCCTTGCCAATATTGGGTGGCTAATTTAAGCGTATCAAAACTGCTAAGATTCTCTTGCACTTTTTATCCTTCTTTGATAAGTCTATCATAAAGCTCTTTAACCTCTTCTTCTTTATCTATTTTTTTGGCAACCTCTGCAATATTATAGAGAATATCTTGATCTATGGGATTCATTGTGGCAGCTTTGTAAAAAAATTTATAGCTATTTTCTAGGTTTTGTTGCATAAAAAATATTATGCCAAAAATATTGTAAATAGGTGCTCCTTCATAAAAAGAGATAATATCGTTGGAGGCAGGTAAAATCTCTGATGCTTTTCCCTCTTCTATTACCTTTTCTAACTCTTTAATCAATTTATCGGTATTTTCTATCTTTTGTTGATACTCCTCAATAATCTCTTTGGTTGCATCTTGGGTTTGCAGGAGCGTTTTTGCCTCTTCAAAAAGTCCCATTTGGATATAAGCATCAAGCAGTTTTTGTAGTGTTGTTTGATTGTGGAATGTAAGCAGGGCATTTCTATAAAATTTTGTAGC
>WGAX01000208.1 GCA_015494595.1 Nitratiruptor sp. | reverse complement strand
GGCTATAGGGCATTGAAACTACCTCATCTCCTTTTGCCTCCTCTGCTACTTTAGCTCCTTTGAAAAAGATAGAGTTATAGAGCCCCTCCTCCAATACTTTGGCAGCCTCTTGCAGGTGGGGGGTTTGAATATAGATATTTTTTTGCTGGGTGATAGTAGCCTCAATTCCTTTGGCAGCCAAAATAGCCTCTGCTCTTTTAGCAAGGTAGCTATTGCGCGAATCAAAGAGAAGTTTCAAGACCATTGACAATCTTCATAGTGGGATTGTTGTAGTGGTGCACAATCTCTTCTAAACTTACCCTACCTCTTGGCACAGCGCAGATACCCTCACTCTCTAGCTGTTTTAGCACAGTTTGCACCAAATCATTAAAAGCAGCCTTTATGGGAGTGCTTAGATCAATTTTTACACTCTCAATATCCTCTGGCACAATGCCTATGACGCTCACATCTGCATGTTTTGGCAAAAGAGAGCAGATCTCAAGCATCTCCACCACTTCAACCTCGTGGGCAGTGTTGCGATATTTGCCAAGCCCCAGCAGCGCATCGGCTGGCAGATTGTAGATGCTACCTGGCGTATCCTCAATGGAAACAGTATCGATAATAATCACCCTCTCATATTCTTGGTAGTAGCCCATCAGTTTAAAGCCAAGTGTTCCCCCATCTACTATATCGATAGAGGGAGAAAAGGAGTAGTTGTGCTGCAAAAAGGTTGCCGCATATACCCCTACTCCCTCATCGCAAAAGAGCACATTGCCAATACCAATTACAGCCACTCTCATCTATTAACTCTTTTTAAACTTATAACCGCCAAAGACAATTGCAATATCCCCCTCTTGCCAAAAGATTGTCCTCCATACCACATAGTAGATATGAAACATCACCCAAGCGATAATGAAATACATCGTCATATGGTGCACATAGCGCACATCCATCTTCGTCCCGCCGCACACTGGCACAGTCCAATCGGTAAAGAAGTGCAACAGAGCCGGCCACCACTTGCCAATACTGCTAAGCCCAGATTCAAGGCCATGCACATAGAGCTGCAGTCCTGTAAGCAGCATCCAGGCTAGCAGCAGATGAAAAATCGTAAAGTAGACCACATGAAAACTATCTTCATGAGAGCTATCAAAGGTTTTGACTCTATTGAGGCTCAAGAGATTAATAAGCACCGCAAAAAACTCTTTGATGTTTTTGGGCGTTGGGATGAGCTTTTTGATTGGCTTATCAAATCGGCTAAAAAAGTAAAGATAGGCAATCACGATGGAGCTTACATCAAAGATAATCGCTGCATAAAAGTGGATCCACCTATTCCAAGCCATCACAAATTTATTAACTGCTGGCTCGCTTATAAGTGTTTGATAGTAAGGATGGCCGATATAGAGCCCAGTAATCACAGCAGCCACCATACAGACAGCCACCACCCAGTGATTGAGACGCATAAAGAGCGTCATTCTTTTGATGCGTTGAAACTTCATATTATCCTCCTAAATAGCGCACGAGGTGTTGACTTTGAACTCCCCTAAGCTTTTGCCCTTTGTATCTACGATGTGCACCGCACAGGCAATACAGGGATCGAAGCTGTGAATTGTGCGCAAAATCTCTAATGGCTCTTGGGGTTTTGCAACTTTTGTGCCAACAAGACTTGCTTCGTATGCTCCCATCCGGTTTTTGTAGTCTCTAGGCGCAGCATTCCAGGTAGAGGGCACTACTGCTTGGTAGTTTTCTACTTTGCCATCTTTGATCTTTACCCAGTGCCCCAAAGCGCCTCTTGGAGCCTCTTCTAGACCATAGCCCTGGGCATCTTTGCTTACATAATCAAAATCAAACTCACTCCAGGTAGCAAGATCGCCACTTGCCACATTGGCTGCCAACTCATCTACCCAGCTAAAGAGCATATCTGCCATAATCTCGGTCTCTATCGCTCTGGCTGCTGTTCTTCCCACAGTTGAGAAGAGCACTTTTGCAGGCAGATTGGCGTTTTTTAAGAATTTCTCCACATACTCTTTGATTCTTTTGTCCCCTTTGGTGTAGCCTACCACCATCCTAGCAAGCGGTCCTACTTCCACTCTTGTATCGTTGTAGATTGGTGATTTGATCCAAGAGTATTTGCCTTTGGTATC
>WGAX01000207.1 GCA_015494595.1 Nitratiruptor sp. | reverse complement strand
TTTGCAAAAAACAATACTTACAGCCCTTAATGCCCAGCCAGACTTTGTGGTACAAAAGGTAAGGGGTGAATTTATAGTACCAATAAAGAAAAACATAGCAGATGAGATTATTGAGATTGCAGGCACTACAAATGTGAGCTTGAGAGTATGGGGCAGATATAAGTTTTCTGATACGCAAAAAAGCATTTTGATTATGGGGATCGACTTTTTGGATGAGCAGAGCCACGATGCCCTTGAAAAGCTTGTAAAATCCACCGATTTAAACAGCTTTTTGGCAAATAGAAATCAAATAATTATAGGTGAGGGTGTTGCTAAGTGGATGCAAAGCAGCAAAAGAGGCGATACTTTGAGGCTCTACACTCCCAAAGGAAGAGCCGTTAATCTAAAAGTTTTTCAAGTTATCCCAAAGAAGCTTAATCTCTTTGCAAACGATTTAGTGATTATGGATATAAAAACGGCTCAAAAGATTTTTGGGCTCAAAAGACGATATGTTACAGATATTACCTTTGATGCACCAAATGAGCTTGAGTGGGATATTATTCCAATTAAAGTATCAAGCCTTGATAGCGATTTAAGAGTCATTAGCAAAAAGGAGTCTCGCAAAGCCTACCAAGAGATGTTTGATTACAAGGGGGGATTTTTTCTGCTAAGTTTTTTGATGGTGGCGATGAGTTTTGTGATGCTATTGTATGAGCGCTACTCTCAAGTATTGAGTATGCAAAGAAAGAGCATAGGCATTCTCAAAGCCATTGGCTGGGGCACGGCAGATGTGCTTATTATGAAGTTTTACGAAACATCTATTGTAGTTTTTGTCTCTTTTGTGGTTGGCTTTTTATTGGCGTGGGCGTATGTATTTATTTTTGATGCACCCATAATTAAAGAGATATTTTTGGCAAACGGCAATTTTGAGCTTAGTTACATTAAACTCTACTCCTCAATCGATTGGTTTAGTATTACAACAATATTTTTGCTTTTTGCCATTCCCTTTTTTATGGCAGTATTGATTCCGGTTTGGAAGATTGCCACAACTCCTCCAAAAGAGGCGATGCGATGAGAAGGGTAGTATTTTTGCAAAATGTCTCCAAGGTTTTTAAAGATGGCACAAAGGCTTTAGATAATATCACATTAGAGATTTTTGAAAATGAGATAGTTTTGCTAAGAGGCATAAGTGGCAGCGGTAAAACTACGCTACTGAGCCTCATAGGTGCTCTTGATAGAGCAACTGAAGGAAAAGTAGAGGTAGATGGAGTCGTAGTTTCAAAACTGCCCCAAAGCGCTTTGGAGGAGTTTAGACGAAAAAACGTTGGAATTATTTTGCAAGATTTTGGATTGATTGAGTATTTAAGTGTTTATGAGAATGTATTAGCCCCTCTAATCCCTTTGAACCTAAACAAAAAGGAAGCTGCAAAAAGAGTCCAAGAGGCGCTTAAAAAAGCCAATATCTCTCACAAAGCCCAAACAAAAGCAGCTCATCTCTCAGGTGGAGAGAAGCAGCGCTGCGCCATTGCCAGAGCAGTTGTCAATAGAGCCAAACTCCTACTTTGCGATGAGCCAAGTGCCAATTTGGATAGAGAAAACAGCAAGCAATTTATCTCTCTTTTGCAAGAGCTCCATACCAAAGGGCATACCATTATCGTAGCAACCCACGATCCAATCTTTGAAGAGCTTTTGCCAACGGCGAGAAAAATTCATATGACAGATGGCAAAATAGCATGAATAATACCCTTTTGCACAACCAAAATGTGATAATCTTGCTCTTTAGCAGCCTCATTAGCACTATAGCTTTGGCAATAGCTATGGTGTTGGCAGTAGATATATTAATGCATTGGGATGTGCAAAAATTTGACAAAAAGCAGTATCGCTTAGAAAAAAATAGCTGGCTGATTGCTACTCTTATTGGATTTGTAGCAGCTCTTAAGCTTATTGCTTTGCCCTATTTTGTCTTTACTATTGATGCGCTAAGCTCGGTTGTGCCCGGGGCGATGTGCGGGGCCGGGGTGATTAGCTTTAATAGCTATGGCTTAAAGCTTTTGTTTGTGAAAATTTTGGAAGTGGGATTGCTGCTTTTTTGGCTTTTGCTCAATCGCTACGATATAAAGGCACTATATAGATGGATAAAGCCAAAGATGTGGCTTGTGGTTGTGATTTTTCTTCTCTCTTGCATACAGCTTTGGCTAGAATTTAGCTTCTTTGCCAATATCGACATTCACCAAGTAACCCACTGCTGCTCTACCCTTTATGGCTTGCTTGAGGGGATGAATCCCTTGCCTTATGGGCTTGATACTAAAAGGCTTTTAGTGCTTTTTTTTATGCTCTATGCTCTGCTAATATCTTCCTATATCGCAAAAGAGGATCTAATTTTCTTCATAGCTATAATACTTTTTGCGCAAATTGCATACTATAGCGTTTTATACTTTTTTGGACCCTATATCTATGAGCAACCCAACCATAACTGCCCCTTTTGTATGATGCAAAAGGAGTATCACTATGTGGGCTACATTGTGTGGGGACTCTTTTTTATGGGCATATTTTTGGGAG